>NZ_JBBIAM010000083.1:0-43083 GCF_054185185.1 Bradyrhizobium sp. UFLA05-153 | reverse complement strand
CGCTCGCACTGATCGAGGTGCTGTTCGCGCAGGGCGTAGCCTACTACTCGTTTAAGCAGCCGGTTTCGCCGCGCGAAATCTTTGGGATCGTGCTGATCGTGGTCGGCGTGGCGATACTGGTCGGTGCCTAGTTCCGGTCTTCCGGCAGCACCGGCAGCGGCGACACCTCGATGCCTTCATCGATCAGCGCCTTGGCTTCATCGGGCGAGGCCTCGCCGTAGATCGGGCGGTGCTCCTTGTCGCCGTAATGCATGGCGCGGGCTTCATTCGGGAAGCGCTCGCCGACATTGTCGGCATGCTTCACGATGTGGTCGCGCAATTCCTTCAGCTTGGTGCGCAGCTCGCGCTCCTGCGCCATCATCAGCGAGGCCGGCTGCTGCGGCGTGACCTCGGTCGCGGGCGCGGGTGCCGGGGTTGGCTCGGGAGCGCGCTCGCGGCCCTTCTTGCCGACGATGCGTGGCGCCATGATCGCCTTGTCGACCTTGGCCGAGCCGCAGATCGGGCAGGTCACGAGCTTGCGCTTGACCTGCTGGTCGTAAGCCGACGAGCTCTGGAACCAGCTTTCGAACGCGTGGTCCCGCTCGCAGCGGAGGGCATAGCGGATCATGCCGATCCCCGCACCAGATGCAGATGATCAGGGCCGGCCTTCGGATCGGCGACGCCGAAGCGGCGGCCGTGTTGCAGCGATGGAATCGCCTTTCGCGCGGTGTCGACCTTGGCCGGATCGATCTTGGCCATGATGATGCCTGGCTCGACATTGCCTTCGGCGAGGATTTCGCCCCAGGGATCGATGATCAAGGAGTGACCATAGGTCTCGCGCTTGTTCTCGTGCAGGCCGGCCTGCGCCGCGGCAAATACGAAGCACCCGGTCTCGATCGCGCGCGAGCGGAGCAGCACATGCCAATGCGCTTCGCCGGTCTTGCGGGTGAAGGCGGAGGGTACGGTGATGAACGACGCGCCAGCCTCTGCCAGCGCGCGATAGAGCGCGGGGAAGCGCACGTCGTAGCAGATCGTGAGCCCGACACGGCCCCAGGGCAGGTCGGAGATGACAGCAGTCTCGCCCGGCTGGTAGTTGGCGGATTCGCGATAGCTCTCGCCGTCCGGCAGCTCGATGTCGAACATGTGGATCTTGTCGTAGCTCGCCAGCAGATTGCCGTCGGGGCCGATCAGGAAGGAGCGGTTGACCGCCTTCTCCGGCGAGTAGCGTAGCGCCAGCGAGCCGATATGCAGATGGATCTTCAATTCGGCGGCGAGCGCGCGATAGGCTTTCAGCGACTTGTCGTCCTCTTCGCTGGCGAGGTGATCGAACAGCGCCTTGCGGTTCAGCTGCATCATGTTGCTGACTTCGGGCGTCTGCACGTAATTCGCGCCGTTCGCCGCCGCCTTTCGAATCAGCTTGCTTGCCTGCTCGAAGCTCGGTTCAGGCAGAAGGCCGGTGCGCATCTGCACCATGGCGGCGGTGAAGGTACGATCCTGATTCTGGCTCATGAGACGGCCTTGACGCTTTCGAGCAGCGCATCGAGCTTGCCTTCGCGATCGAGCGAATAGAGCTCGTCGCAACCGCCGACATGCTTCTCGCCGATCCAGATCTGCGGGAATGTCGAGCCCTCGCCCGCACGGTCATACATCTCCTGGCGCCACGACGGGTTCTTGGCGATGTCGAACTCGGTGAAGGCGGCCTTCTTGCGGGCCAACAGCGACCTGGCCGCGGAACAATAGCCGCAGCCCGGCCTCGTATAGATCTCGACAGCAATGCTCATCTCGCCTGATGCTCTCAATTCATGAATTGATCGAATTATATGGGACGTGACCCGGTCTCCACAACCCGGGCAAAGACCAGTGCGTCGACGTGCGCTGCCTTGGCGCGGAGCAAGGCCCGGGCGCAGGCATCCAGCGTCGCGCCGGAAGTCAAGACGTCATCTATGAGGACAATACGCCGGCCCTGCACCTCGGCCTGGTGGTCGGCAGATACCTGGAATGCGCCCTGCACATTGGTGGCGCGCTGGGCGCGCGACAGCTCGATCTGCTGCTCGGTGGCGCGGATCCGGCGCAGGATGTCGCCTTTCACCTTGACCCCGGTCTGGCGCTCGATCACGCGGGCCAGCGCGCCCGACTGGTTGTAGCGGCGGCGCCAGGCCCGCCGCCAATGCAGCGGCACCGGGACCAGCATGTCGGCCTCGCCGAGCAGCTCGCGCCCCGCGCGCGCCATCCAGCGGCCCATGGCCGGCGCAAGGTCGGTGCGGTCCTGGTATTTCAGCGAATGTACCAGCGTGCGCGCGACGTCGTCATAGCGCACCGCGGCGCGCGCCCGATGATAGGCGGGCGGGCTCGCAATCGCCTCCATCGACAGCATCTCGGGGCCGCGCGTAGAGATGCGGATATGGAACGGTTGGGGGCGCTGGCGGATTCCATGGGCGAGAGGCTAGCGCTACGCCGCAGAGGGCTCAAGCCGCGCTCCGGTCTCTTGCCCCGGACGCAGCGCAGCGCCATAAGCGCGTTTACGCGCGTCTTCGACGCGCTATGGCGGTGCGCTGCCGAGCCGGGCCTAAAGCGTGCACTCGGAAGCGTGGGTCCCGGATCAGCGCAGCAGCGCAAAGAGCGCTGCAGCGCGTCCGGGACACGAGGGAGAAGATTGCCAGAAACATCGTAATCGGCGTAACCAGCGGCATGGCGCAAAACCCGCAAATCCCGCCCGCCCTGTTCGATCGCGCGCTTCTGCATATGCGGCAGTCCCGTGCGCGCGCGCAGGGGCCGGTCAGCTTCCTGCTCGACCGCGTCGACGAGGACATGGCCGACCGGCTGGCGGCGGTGATGCGCGACTTCGGCGTTGTTGCCGATCTCTGGACCCCCGGCGAGGGCCTGGCGGCGCTGCGCTCACGCTTCGGCAACGCGCAGCGGATCGAGCTCGATGCGGCGGGCGAGGAGAAGCTGCCCCTGGCGCCGGAAAGCCTCGATCTCGTGGCGTCTGCGCTGGCCCTGCAATTCGTCAACGATTTGCCGGGTGTGCTCGCGCAAATCCGTCGGGCGTTGAAGCCCGACGGTCTCTTGCTCGCCGCGATGGTCGGCGGCGACAGCCTGACCGAGCTGCGCCAGGCCTTTGCCGCGGCCGAGGCCGAATGCGAGGGCGGAGTGTCGCCGCGTGTCGCGCCGTTCGCTGATCTGCGCGACATCGGCGCATTGTTGCAGCGGGCGGGCTTTGCGCTTCCGGTGACCGATGTCGATCGAATCGTCGTGCGCTACGCGAATGCCTTCGCGCTGATGCAGGATTTGCGGCGCATGGGCGCAGCCAACGTTCTGGTCGAGCGGCGGCGGACGCCGACACGGCGCGCGACCATGCTGCGGATGGCCGAGATCTATGCCGCGCGGTTTGCGGATCCCGACGGTCGCATCCGCGCAACGTTCGACATCGTCTGGCTCTCCGGCTGGGCGCCGCATGCGAGCCAGCAGCAGCCGCTCAAGCCCGGCTCGGCCAAGGCGAGCCTTGCGGAGGCGGTCAAGAAGGTTAAGCGCGACTAGTCTAGCGTGTCCCGGACGCGCTGCAGCGCCCTTGCGCTGCTGCGCAGAGCCGGGACCCAGCCAGTGCCCTCTGGGCCCCGGCTCTGCAGCGCACCGCAAGAGCGCTGCGCTGCGTCCGGGGCATGAGCATCCTCACATCAGCAGATCGATCAGATGCGGTATCAGCGGAATGTCCGCCGGCGGCATCGGATAGTCGCGCAGCTTGTTGGCGCGGACCCAGGCGAGGGTCTGGCCTTCGCGCGCGGTCACCATGCCTTCCCAGCGCCGGCAGATGTAGAGCGGCATCAACAGGTGGAACGTCTCGTAGGCATGGCTTGCGAAGGTGAGCGGCGCCAGGCACGGCTCGCTGACGGTGATTCCGAGCTCCTCATGAAGCTCGCGAATGAGGCTCTGCTCCGGCCGCTCGCCAGGCTCGAGCTTGCCGCCGGGAAACTCCCAGAGGCCGGCAAGCGTCTTGCCCTCGGGGCGCTGCGCGATCAGGACGCGCTTGTCGGCGTCAACAAGCGCGCAGGCCACCACCAATGTCAGTTTGAGTTCGGCCATGCCTGAACTTACGATCGATAGTCGCCGTTGATCGCGACATATTCCTTGGTGAGGTCGCAGGTCAGCACGCGGTCGCGGCCCTTGCCGAGGCCGAGCGAGACCTTGATCGCGATCTCCGGCGCCTTCATTGCCTCCGACACCTGCGCTTCATCATAGGACGGGTCGCGCGCGCCGCTTTTCGCAACGCGGATACCGTTGAAGGAGATCGACAGCTTGTCGCGATCGGCGGGCTCGCCGGCCTTGCCGACCGCCATGACCACGCGGCCCCAATTGGCGTCCTCGCCGGCGATCGCCGTCTTCACCAGCGGCGAGTTCGCGATCGACATCGCGATCTTGCGCGCCGACGCCTTGGTCTTGGCGCCTTCCACGGTGATTTCGACCAGCTTGCGCGCGCCTTCGCCGTCGCGGGCGACCTGCTCGGCGAGGTTGGCGAGGACCTCGTTGAACGCCTTGATGAAGGCCTTCAGGCGCGGGTCGCTAGGGCGGCTGATTCTGGGCGCGCCGTGCTCGGCGGCAGCGCCGGTCGCGAAAGCCAGCAGCGTGTCCGAGGTCGAGGTGTCGCCGTCGATCGTCACCGCGTTAAAGGTGTCCTCGACGCCGCTCTTGAGCAGCGCCTGCAGCGCGGCGGGCGCGATCGGTGCGTCCGTGAAGATGAACGACAGCATGGTCGCCATATCGGGTGCGATCATGCCGGCGCCCTTGGCCATGCCGTTGATGGTGACCTTGGCCTTGCCGAGCTTCACGGTTCTGGTTGCGACCTTCGGGAAGGTGTCGGTGGTCATGATCGCCTTGGCGGCACCCAGCCAGTCGGCGGGCGCGGCGCTCTCGGCGAGGCGGGCGAGCACGCCGTCGAACTTGGTCGCATCCAGCGGTTCGCCGATGACGCCGGTCGAGGCCAGGAAAATCTCGCTTTCGCTACAGCCGACCGCCTTGGCCGCGATCTTGGCGGTCAGCGCCGTCGACGCCCGGCCGGTCTTGCCGGTGAAAGCATTGGCATTGCCGGAATTGACCACCAGCGCGCGCGCCTTGCCGCCTTTCAGCTTGGCGCGGCACCATTCCACCGGCGCGGACGGGCATTTCGACTTGGTGAAGACGCCGGCGATCGCGGTGCCCTTGTCCAGAAGCGCGAGCAGCACGTCGGTGCGGTTCTTGTACCGGATGCCGGCCTCGGCCGTTGCCAACCTGACGCCCGCGATGACGGGCATGTCGGGAACATGTTTCGGGGCAAGCGGGGAGACGGAGGAGGACATCGCGGGGGCGCCTTTTGGGAAGCAAATCCAGATAAGCAGATGCCCGGCACGAGGCCGGGCATCACGATGCTTAGATACTATTGGAGTCAGCGAAGTGACAGCGAATTCTTACTTCTTCGCTGGCGGCGCCATCTTGTTGTCGGCCGGCTTGTCAGCCGGCTTCGCCGCGTCGGCCGGCTTGGCCGCGTCGGCAGCCGGCTGGTCGAGCCGCTCGACCTTGGCTTCAGTGCGCAGCTTCGCGACATAGTCGGCCTGGGCCTTGCGGGTGACGTAGTTCTCGATCTGGGCCTTGACCTGGTCGAAATCCGGCGCCTTGCGGCTGCGCTTTTCCTCGACCTTGATGATGTGCCAGCCGAACTGCGACTTCACGGGGTCGGAGATCTTGCCCGGCTCCAGCGCGAAGGCGACCGCCGAGAATTCCGGCACCATCTGCTCCTTGGTGAAGAAGCCGAGGTCGCCGCCGTCGGCGGAGCCCGGATCCTTGGACTTCTTCTTGGCGAGCTCGGCGAAATCGGCGCCCTTGTCGAGCTCGGCCTTCACGGCCTTGGCCTCGTCCTCGGTCTCGACCAGGATGTGGCGGGCGCGCACCTCCTGCTCGCCGGTGATCTGCTTGGAGGCCTCCTCATAGACCTTCTTCATGGCGTCGGGGGTGGTCGCCGACTTGCCTTCCTGGGCGAGCAGGCTGTCCATCAGAAGCCGGTTGCGGGCGAACGCCAGGCGCTTCTTGAACTCCTCATTGTCGGCGATCTTCTTGTCCTCGGCGGCCTTGGCGACGATCTTCATGTCGATCAGGAAGGCCAGCACGTTCTCGTCCTTGGTCGCCGGGTCCATCTGCGCCAGCGAGGGGCCCAGTTCCTCCTCGGCGAGCGCGACGTCGCTCTTCTTGATCTCCACGCCATTGACCTTGGCCAGGACCGGGTCGTCGGCAGCCCGGCCGGGACCCGCGATCAGCGCCAGCGCAAGGCAGCCCGCAAGGGCGGTGGCAAGGCCGAAGCGCAGGCCGGTTTTCGTTACCGGGAACGAGGTGGTCATGGAAAATCCTTATCCTGAAGGGGGTATTTGGGCGGGGCGGACACTCGCCCAATCGGGGTGCCTTGGCAACGCGAAAAACCTGTCAAAATGATGAATTACCGGAAAGCCGGCCGCCGTTGACAAGGCTCAGACCGGGCCATATCTCTGGCCGGTCGCGTCCATGGCGATAGCGTTTATTTTGCTGCGTTTTTGGCCGTTGAACCCAGATTTGCTCAATTCCCACCCATATGGCGGATGACCCCGGAACGGGGTCTTGGCCGCGAGGCGTCACGGTGAGTTGATAGGCAAGTTGGTGACAACCTCTTGGCTGCAACGCGGTATTCGCGAACACAGGAATTTGGCATGATCGGCGCGCTCGCCCGCAAGTTTTTCGGCTCCGCCAACGACCGGCGGGTGAAGGGATACCAATCCCGCGTCAACGCGATCAACGCGCTCGAGCCGGAACTTTCAAAACTCTCGGACGAAGCCCTCAAGGCCCGCACCGCCGAATTCAAGCAGCAGATCGCAAGCGGCAAGACGCTGGACGACCTCCTGGTCCCGGCCTTCGCCACCGTGCGCGAGGCGGCCAAGCGCACGCTCGGCCAGCGCCATTTCGACGTCCAGCTCATCGGCGGCATCGTGCTGCATGAGGGCGACATCGCCGAGATGAAGACCGGTGAAGGCAAGACGCTGGTCGCAACGCTGGCGGTCTACCTCAACGCGCTCGCCGGCAAGGGCGTCCACGTCGTCACCGTCAACGACTACCTCGCCCGCCGCGACTCCGCCTGGATGGGCCAGATTTACGGCTTCCTCGGCATGACCACCGGCGTGATCGTGCACGGGCTCGACGATACCGAGCGCAAGGCGGCCTATGCCTGCGACATCACCTACGGCACCAACAACGAGTACGGCTTCGACTATTTGCGCGACAACATGAAGTACCGGCTCGAGGACATGGTCCAGCGGCCGCATTACTACGCGATCGTCGACGAAGTGGACTCCATTCTCATCGATGAAGCCCGCACCCCGCTGATCATCTCCGGCCCGCTCGACGATCGTTCCGACTTCTACAACACCATCGACACCTTCATGCCGAAGCTGGAGAAGGTCACGGACTACGAGGTCGACGAGAAGCAGCGCACGGTGACCTTGACCGAAGGCGGCATGGAGAAGCTGGAGACGCTGCTGCGCGATGCCGGCCAGCTCAAGGGCGAGTCGCTCTACGACGTCGAGAACGTCTCTGTCGTGCACCATGTCAACCAGGCGCTGCGCGCCCACACGCTGTTCACCCGCGACAAGGACTACATCGTCCGCGAAGGCGAGGTCGTGATCATCGACGAATTCACCGGACGCATGATGCCGGGGCGTCGTTATTCGGAAGGCCTGCACCAGGCGCTCGAGGCCAAGGAGCATGTCGCGGTTCAGCCAGAGAACCAGACGCTCGCTTCGATCACCTTCCAGAACTATTTCCGCATGTACGAGAAGCTGGCGGGCATGACCGGCACGGCGGCGACCGAAGCCGACGAATTGTTCGACATCTACAAGCTCGAGGTCGTGGAGATCCCGACCAACCTGCCGGTCGCGCGTCTCGACGAAGACGACGAGGTCTACCGCACGCAGAAGGAAAAATACGTCGCCATCCTCGCCGAGATCGAGCGCGCCAATGCGCGCCTGCAGCCGGTGCTGGTCGGCACGGCGTCCATCGAGAAGTCGGAAGTGCTCGCCGAGTTTTTGAAGCAGAACGGCTACAAGCAGATCGATTTCGGTAAAGAGAGCGCGCTGGAGAAGCTCTACGCCGCCGCCCGCGCTGGCAAGCCGGCAAAGCTGTTTGCGGTGCTGAATGCGCGCTTCCACGAGCAGGAAGCCTATATCGTTGCGGAAGCCGGCGTTCCCGGCGCGATCACGATCGCGACCAACATGGCGGGACGCGGCACCGACATCAAGCTCGGCGGCTCCCTGGAGATGCGTATCCAGCAGGAGACCGCAGGGATCGAGGACGAGGCCGAGAAGGCCAAAAAGATCGAGCAGATCAAGGCCGACATCGAGCATTTCCGCGACATCGTGCTCAAGGCCGAGGAGACCGTCGAGATCGAGCCGGCGAAGGGCGGTAAGCCCGCCAAGACCGTGAAGAAGCCCGGCGGCCTCTACATCATCGGCTCCGAGCGTCACGAGTCCCGCCGCATCGACAACCAGCTCCGCGGCCGCTCCGGCCGTCAGGGCGACCCCGGTCGTTCAAAATTCTTCCTGTCGCTGGAAGACGATTTGATGCGCATCTTCGGCTCGGATCGTCTCGACAGCATGCTGCAGCGGCTCGGCCTGAAAGAGGGCGAGGCCATCATCCATCCCTGGATCAACAAGGCGCTCGAGAAGGCGCAGCAGAAGGTCGAGGCGCGCAACTTCGACATCCGCAAGAACTTGCTCAAGTTCGACAACGTCCAGAACGACCAGCGCAAGGTGATCTTCGATCAGCGCGTCGATCTGATGAAGGACGAGAACGTCGCCGAGACCATCGCCGACATGCGCCATGCCTTCATCGACGACCTCGTCGCCAAGCACGTGCCCGAGCATGTTTATGCCGAGCAGTGGGACGTCGCAGGCCTCAAGGAAGAGCTGAAGCGCGTGCTCGATCTCGATCTGCCGGTCGACGACTGGGCCAAGGAAGAGGGCATCGCCGACGAGGAGCTGCTCACGCGCATCGAGAACCGCGCCGACGAGCACATGGCGGCCAAGGTCGCGCAGTGGGGTCCCGACGTGATGCGTTACGTCGAGAAGACCATTTTGCTGCAGACGCTCGATCATCTCTGGCGCGAGCACCTCATCATGCTCGACCATCTGCGCCAGGTCATTGGCCTCCGCGGTTACGGCCAGCGCGATCCGTTGCAGGAGTACAAGACCGAGGCATTCAATCTCTTCCAGGAGATGAGCGCGCACTTGCGCGAGGCCGTCACAGCGCAGCTCATGCGCGTCGAGATCATCCCGCCGGAGCAGGAAGCGCCGGTCATTCCGGCGATGGAAGCGCACAAGCTCAATCCTGATACCGGCGAGGACGAGATGGCCTTCGCCAACGTGACGCTGGCCCCCCAGGCCAACGCCGCGCAGCGCGATCCGAAGAACCCCGCATCCTGGGGTAAGGTCGGCCGCAACGAGGACTGCCCCTGCGGCAGCGGCAAGAAGTACAAGCACTGCCACGGCCGGTATGCGTGAGGACTGAGGTGCGCCGCGTGACCTCTGAGACGCGACGCTCTCGCCTCACTCTCCACTGTCGTCGCCCGGCTTGACCGGGCGACCCAGTACGCCGCGGCTCCTCCGCTCAACCACAACCGTCTCTGGAATACTGGATCGCCCGCTTTCGCGGGCGATTACGATCGCGTGCTTGGTCCACATCATCAAGCCACGACATCTGCACGAACCGCTCAATTCGAGCTATCGATCAGACTCTCCAGCAGCCGCTTCAATTCGCTCGTCGACTTGTCGCCGTAGCTCTCGACGATGTGCTCCTCCTGGTCGACCGCGAGCGAGTTGAGCTTCTTGCACAGCACCTTGCCGCGGTCGGAGATGAACATCAGGACCTTGCGGCGGTCGTTCGGGTCCTGCACGCGATAGACCAGCGCGTCGGAGACCATGCGGTCGATCATCTTGGTCAACGTCGGATGGTTGAGCAGCACGGCATCCGCGAGTTCGCCCATCGAATGACCGTCGCCGTCGGACAGGACTTTGAGGATGCGCCACTGCTCGACCGGTACGCCCTCCTTGCTCAATCGCAGCTCAAGCTGGCGGTTGATCTCCCGGTTGGCTTGCGCCAGCAGGTAGGCGAGGTGCTCGGTGATGGGGGAGTTCTCTTTCGGCGGTTTGGCCACGGCTTAAGACTTCGTATTGGTGCAAATGAGTGAATGTCTTGCAATTGCTGCTGCATCTATATGCACTTCAATTCTTGAATATTCAATATTTTCAAAATAGGATGATTGCCCAACAAAAGGGCGGATGCCGAGGTCGCCCGCTGAATGTGCTTTAGGTCTGGTACCGGACAGGAGTTGGTGTGGGCTCGACGGTCAACTTCCCGGCTTCCGGCGGGCCCGCCTTTCCGCCGTCCCTGCTGTTGAGGAATCTGTCGTCGCCGGCGATCGATTGGGCATTGTCGCCGAGCGATCACTCGTTCTTCCGGCGGCGCGGCGCCAGCAGCAAGCTTCGCATCGGCGGCTTCATCTGCTGCAGCGGCTCGCCCGGGGTCTGGGGTCCGTGCGCCACCAGCAGCGCGCAGCTCGCCGTCGCCGAGATCAACAAGCGCGGCGGCATTCTCGGACGCGAGATCGAGCTGTCGATCTACGACGCCGGCGGGCCGCTCGACGAGATCCTCGATCGTGCCGAGCAGGCGATCGCCTTCGACGAGGTCGATCTCATCGTAGGCCTGCACACCAGCGCGGTCCGCGTCGCCTTGCGCAAGGTCACCACGCGCCACCGCATCCCCTACATCTACACGCCGGTCTATGAGGGCGGCGAACAGACGCCGGGCGTCATGGCGATCGGCGAGACGCCGCGCTGGCAGAGCCGGCCGTCGATCCACTGGCTCGCCGACGTCAAGAAGGCCGCGCGCTGGTACCTGATCGGCAGCGACTATGTCTGGCCCTGGCAGTCGCATCGCGCGGTGAAGCGCTACATCAAGGAGACCAGCGGCCACGTCGTGGGCGAGGAGTTCGTGCCGCTCGGCGAGGACAATCACGAGCCGCACCTGGCGCGGATCCGCGCCGCCAAGCCCGATGTCGTGCTGATCTCGCTGATCGGCACCGACAGCATCACCTTCAATCGCGCCTTCGGCGAATGCGGCCTCGGCGCGACCACGCTGCGGCTTGCCGGTGCGATGGACGAGACCGTGCTGCTCGGCATCGGCGCCGACAACTCCGAGAACCTGTTCTGCGCCTCCGGCTATTTCCCCGCCGTCGGCTCGCGCGCCAATGACGATTTCCAGAGCCGCTACAGCGCGATGTTCGGTCCGAACGCCCCGCCGATCGGCTCGCTCGGGCAATCCAGCTATGAGGGGCTGCGCTTCCTCGAAGCGGTTGCGGCCAAGGCCGGCACACTGGCGATGGGGCCGATGCTCGCGGCGGCACGCAACGTCGTCTACAGCGGCGCGCGCGGCCCCGTCACGGTGCGCAACGGCCACGCGAAAATGCCGATGTATCTCGCCGAGGCCGATGGTCTCGACTTCAAGCTGATCAAGCCGATCTGACACCGGCGCGGATATCCGCAAAGCGCGCCTCTTCAAAATAATACTTGAAAAGGAAAATATTTCCGTTTTGAATGTTGCGACAAGGCCGGTGGGTCTGCGCTCGCAAAGCGGACCGCGGCCGCACGCCCCAGAGACCGTCCAGGGATCGTTCAAAGCTTTGAGGAGAGCGTCGTGTCAGTTGTCCTTCCCACCCCAACCCAGCTCCGCAGCGTCGCCCAGCAGTGCGGCCTTGCGCTGACCGATGAAGACGTCGCCTCGTTTCGCGGCCTGATGCAGGGCTCGATCGAGGCCTACAATCTCGTCGCGGCGATGCCCGACGAACTGCCGCCGGTGAAATATCCGCGGACGCCGGGCTACCGGCCCTCGCCGGACGAAAACCCGCGCAACGCCTGGTATCGCAAGTCGACCGTGAAGGGCGCCCCCAGCGGCAAGCTCAAGGGCAAGACGGTTGCGCTGAAGGACAACATCATGCTCGCTGGCGTTCCCATGATGAACGGCTCGGCGACGCTGGAGGGCTATGTGCCCGATTTCGACGCCACCATCGTCACGCGCATGCTGGACGCCGGCGCCGAGATCGCCGGCAAGGTGCACTGCGAATCCTTCTGCATGTCCGGCGGCAGCCATACCGGCGCGGTCGGTCCGGTGCACAATCCGCACAAGATGGGCTATTCGGCCGGCGGCTCGTCCTCCGGAAGCGGCGTCGTCGTCGCGCTCGGCGAGGTCGACATGGCGATCGGCGGCGACCAGGGCGGCTCGATCCGCATGCCGTCCTCGTTCTGCGGCATCTACGGCATGAAGCCGACCTGGGGCCTCGTGCCCTACACCGGCATCATGCCGATCGAGATTTTTGTCGATCACACCGGCCCGATGACGGCGACGGTCGCCGACAATGCGCTGCTGCTCGAGGTGATCGCCGGCGACGACGGCTACGATCCCCGCATCAAGTCACCCAAGGTCGACGAGTACACCAAGGCGCTGGGGGCCGGCATCAAGGGCATGAAGATCGGCATCCTCAAGGAGGGTTTTGAGCTGCCGACCGCAGAAGCAGCCGTCAATGAGAGCGTGCGCGAGGCGGCGAAGCGCTTCAGGGATCTCGGCGCTACTGTCGAGACCGTGTCGATACCGATGCATCTCGCAGGTCCCGCGATCTGGACGCCGATCGGCACCGAGGGCATGACCCAGACCATGATGTATGGCGACGGCTACGGCCTCAGCCGCGGCGATCTCTATTCGACCTCGCTGATGGATTTCCACCGCGGCTGGCGCCGGCAGGCCGATTCCCTCTCCGAGACGACCAAGCTGTTCCTTCTGCTCGGCACCTACATCAACAACACCTTCGGCCCCCGCTATTACGGCAAGGCGCTCAACATCTCCCGCCGCCTGACGGCGGCCTATGACAAGGCGTTCGGCGATTACGACCTCCTGCTGCTGCCGACGACGCCGATGAAGGCGACGCCGTTGCCGCCGGCCAATGCCAGCCGCGAGGACTATGTCGCTCGCGCGCTGGAGATGATCGCCAACACCGCGCCATTCGACATCACCCATCACCCCGCAATGTCATTGCCGTGCGGCATGGTCGACGGCCTGCCGGTCGGGCTGATGCTGGTCGGCCGCCACTTCGAGGAATCGACGATCTACCGCGCCGCGCATGCCTTCGAGCAGATCGGCGACTGGAAGAAGATGTGAGGCGAGACGTGATGCCGGCTGGGTGGATCGCAACGTATGGCTAACGCATTCGTCGCGGCGTTCGAAATCCTGAGCTTTGGCGCGATCATCGTCCTGATCGTGCTGGGGCTCGGGATCATCGCCAGCATGATGGGCATCTTCAACTTCGCGCAAGGAGAGTTCGTCCTGCTCGGGGCCTACATCACCTATCTCGCCTATAGCCACGGCCTGCCGATCTGGGCCGGCATGGTCGCCGCGCCCTTCCTGGTCGGGGCGCTCGGCTTCGCGCTGGAGGGGCTGATCATCCGCCGCTTCTACGCTGCGCCGATCGTCGCCATGCTCGGCACCTATGCGCTCGGCCTGATCATCCGCGAGTCCGTGCGCGGGCTGATCGGCGGCTTCTATCTGACCGTGCCCGAGCCGATCGGCGGCTCGATCGACATCGGCACCATGCACATCTCGACCTGGCGCTTCATCATCATCGTGATCACGCTCCTGGTGATGGGCGCCTGCTATCTCCTGCTCTCGCGCACCAGCTTTGGCCTACGCGTGCGCGCCACGCTGGAGAACCCGGCTCTGGCGCGCGCCTCCGGCATTTCGACGCCGCTGATCTACGGCGTCACTTTTGCCTTCGGTGCGGCGCTCGCAGGGCTTGCCGGCGCGCTGATCGTGCCGGTCTTCAGCCTGTTTGCCGATCTCGGCATCCGCTTCCTGATTCAAGGGTTTGTCGCCGTCATGGTCGGCGGCGTCGGATCGTTCATCGGACCGGTCGCGGGCGCCGGCGTCATTGGCACGCTCAGCGCCGCGCTGCCATGGGTCATGGCGCCCGTCATCGCCGACGTCCTCGTCTTCGTTCTTGCAATTGCCTTCATCAAATTCCGGCCGCAAGGCCTCATCGCTGGAAAAGGGGTTTAGTCCATGTTCGATCGCGTCAATCTCACCCGCCGCCGCTTCCTCTCCAATTTCGCCTTTGCTTCCGGCGCGATCGCGACCGGCGCCGCCAGCTGGGTGATTCGTCCCGACTGGGCGAACGCGGCGGAGGGCCCGATCAAGGTCGGGATTGCGACCGACCTCACCGGCCCGATCGCCTATGCCGGCAACGCCGACGCCAACGTCGCCAAGATGGTGATCAAGGAGATCAATAACACCGGCGGCCTGCTGGGCCGGCCGCTCGAGCTCTACATCGAAGATACCGCCTCGAACGAATCCGTGGCCGTCGGCAACGTGCGCAAGCTGATCCAGCGCGACAAGGTCGACATGGTGCTGGGCGGCATCACCTCGTCGATGCGCAACGCGATCAAGGATCCGATCGTGGCGCGCGGCAAGACGCTCTACATCTATCCGCAGCTCTACGAGGGCAAGGAGTGCACGCCGTTCCTGTTCTGCACCGGGCCGACGCCTGCGCAGCAATGCGACGAGTTCATCCCCTGGCTGATCAAGAACGGCGGCAAGAAGTTCGCGCTGCCGAGCGCCAACTATGTCTGGCCGCACACGCTGAACGTCTATGCCCGCAAGGTGATCGAATCCAATGGCGGCGAGGTGGTGTTCGAGGAATACTACCCGCTCGACCAGATCGACTTCTCGGCAACCGTCAACCGCATCATCTCCAACAAGGTCGACGTCGTCTTCAACACCGTGATCCCGCCCGGCGTCGGACCGTTCTTTAAGCAGCTCTATGAGGCGGGCTTCCTCAAGAATGGCGGACGGCTCGCTTGCGTCTACTACGACGAGAACACGCTCAACATCAACCAGGCGAACGAGATCGAGGGCCTCGCAAGCTGCCTCGACTATTTCAAGGTGCTGACCAAGGAGGACCCGGTCAACGCCAGGATCCAGGCCGCCTATGAGAAGGATTTCCCCGGCAACTTCCTGTTCGCCGCCGGCAGTGCCGCGACCGGCACCTACCGCGGCTTGAAGTTGTGGGAGGCCGCGGTCAAGGAGGCCGGCAAGATCGATCGCGAGTCGGTTGCCGCCGCACTCGATCACGCCAAGATCGCGGAAGGTCCGGGCGGGCCGGCCGAAATGGTGCCGGGCAAACGCCACTGCAAGATGAAGATGTACACGGCGGTGGCCAAGGGCGGCAATTACGAGATCGTCGGCCGCAGCGACGGGCTCGTCGATCCCAAAGAGTGCTGAGACCGAATGCTGAAGTCGATGAGTGTGGTAAGAGAAGCCATCGACGCCAATGTCGGCGACGAGCCGGACGGTGCGATGGCTGAAAGCGAAGCGCGGCAGGCCGCCTCGGGACGAAAGGTCCTGCCGATCGTCGAGGGTCTGGTGCTGCTGGCGGCGCTGATTGCGCCGCTCGTGCTGCAGGACTATCTCACGGTGTTTGCGACCCGCGTCATCATCCTGGCGCTGTTCGCGCTGTCGTTCGACCTCGTCTGGGGCTATGCCGGCATCATGAGCTTCGGCCAGGCCCTGTTCTTCGGCTCGGCCGGCTACGGCGTGGCGCTGCTGGCGCGCGATCTCGACATCACCAACATCTTCCTGGTGCTCCCTGCGGGCACGATCATCGGTCTCACCTTCGCACTCCTGCTCGGCGGCTTCCTGCTGCTCGGCCGGCATCCGTCGAGCGTGATCTTCGTCGCGCTCGGCACGCTGACCGGCTCCTACGCCGCCGACCGCCTCGCGCGCGGCTGGTATTATCTTGGCGGCCAGAACGGCATCCCCTCGATTTCGCCGATGACGCTCGGCTCCTACGAATTCTCCGAGGGGCCGGTCTTCTACTATCTCACGCTCGGCATCCTCGTCGTCGCCTATCTCCTGTGCCGCTTCCTGGTGCGCTCGCAATTCGGCCTGGCGCTCGCGGGCCTTCGCGAGAACGAGCAGCGTATCGCATTCTTTGGCTACAAGGCCCAGCATCTCAAGGCCATCGTGTTCGCGGTCGGCGGCACCATCGCCGGCCTTGCCGGCAGCCTCTACGCCTTCCACGAAGGGTTTGTCTGGCCCAACATGGTCGGCGTCGTCGTATCCACCCAGGTCGTGCTCTACGTGCTGTTCGGCGGCTCCGGCACGCTGATCGGCGCCGTGATCGGCACCGTGATCATCGAAGGCGTCAGCTTCTGGCTGTCGGACAATTATCGCGACATCTGGCCAATCATCTTGGGCGTGCTGCTGCTGTTCGTCATCCTGTTCCGTCCCCTAGGCCTGATCAGCTTCGTGTTAGGAGAACGCGAGCGCGTCGGCAGCTTTGGTGCGAAGCCCAAGGAGACTGAAAAGGAGAAGCGCAATGCCGCTTCTTGAAGCCGCAGGCATCACGAAAATCTTCGGCAAGCTCACAGCGCTCGATGGCGCCACGCTTACCGTCGGCGAGAACGAGTTTCACGGCCTGATCGGGCCGAACGGCTCGGGCAAGAGCACGCTGATGAAGTGCATCGCGGGCGCCGAGGTGCCGACGCAGGGCAAGGTCTCTTTCGTCAACGCCGACATCACCGCATTCACGCCGACCGAGCGCGCGCGGGCCGGCATGAGCCTGAAATTCCAGATCACGAGCGTGCTGCCGACGCTCAAGCTGTACGACAACATCCTGCTGGCGCTGCAGGCGCAGTCCTCGCTGTTCGATCTCGTGTTCTCGCGCACCCGCGGCGCGCTGCATGACCAGGTGATGGCGATGCTGACGCAGTTCCGTCTTGCGAGCCGCGCCTTCGATGCGGCGGCGACGCTGTCGCACGGCCAGCAGCAATGGCTGGAGATCGCGATGGCGCTCGCTGGCAAGCCGCGGCTTCTGCTGCTCGACGAGCCGACCGGCGGCATGAGCCTGGAGGAGCGCCGCGTCACCGGTGAGTTGCTCGCGCCGATCAAGCAGCACTGCTCACTCGTCATCGTCGAGCACGATCTAGATTTCATCCGCGACATCTGCGACCGCCTCACCGTGCTCGACCAGGGCAAGGTGCTGGCATCAGGTACGGTGTCGGAGATCCAGGCCAACAAGTCCGTCCAGGAGATTTATTTGCGCCGTGCCTGAGCAGGAGTTTTTGCATATCAAGCATCTCGACGCCGGCTATGGCCGCAGCCAGGTGCTGTTCGACGTCAGCCTCGGCATTCCCTGGCGCGGCGGCGTCGCTGTGCTCGGCCGCAACGGCGCCGGCAAGACCACGCTGATGAAGACGATCGTCGGCGAGCTGCCGGCGTGGAAGGGCGATGTCGCCTTCGATGGCCACGACATCAGCCGCCGCGCTACCCAAGAGCGCGTGCGCGCCGGCATCGGCTACGTGCCGCAGGAGCATTCGGTGTTCGCCCGTCTGTCGGTACGCGACAATCTCGCCGTCGGCTCGCTCGCGGCCAAGGATTCCGCCGCCGTCGACCGCGTGCTGACGATCTTCCCGAAGCTCGGCCAGCGCCTCGACCAGCCCGCCGGCACGCTCTCCGGAGGCGAGCGCAAGATGCTCGCCATCGGCCGCGCCATGCTGGGCGATCCAAAACTCCTGCTGCTGGACGAGCCGACCGAAGGCGTCTGGATCGGCGTTATCGAGGAGATCACCGAGCGCCTGATCGAGCTCGCCAAGCAGATCGCGGTGATCATCGTCGAGCAGCACCTCGACCTCGCGCTAAGGGTCGCCGACTACGCTTACGTCCTCGACCGCGGCCGCGTCGCATTGCAGGGCGCGGCGGGAGATGTGCGAGAGAATCCGGAGCTGCTAAGGTATCTGGCGCCGTAGGGAATTTCAGGTGCCCCAACTTGTCGGGCGGGCACAGCCGGTGCGCGCACTCCGCGTCTCGTCGCACGGCTCGACCGGGCGACACAGTTCGCCGCGGCCTCTCCGTATCCTCGCGCTGTCTCTGGAATACTGGATTCCCCGCTTTCGCGGGGAATGACGGCAGAGTGTGTCGCTGGACGCGACGAAGACGTCGCCTACTTCACCGCCCCGAACCGGCTGTCGAACGAGTTCGACGACATCACCGGCGCGGCGCCAGCGAGCTGCGCGTCTTTGCTGCCGGCTGCAGCTGCGTTATCCGACACTGGCGGCTTCAGCGGCGGGCGTGAGGCGGCGACCTTGGTGTCGGCCGGCTTCGGCTCGGCGGGTTTGGCGGCTGCGACCGGCTTGGCTGCTTCCTTAGCAGTTTCCTTGGGGGCGTCCTTCGCGTCCTTGGCCGTGCCGTGTCCCGGCACGAACCGGGTCACCGCGGCCTTCAGCCGGGATGCCGCCGTGGGCGGTGTTGCCGAAGCGGTGGTGGCCGGCGGCGGCGATGCGGTCGCCGTGGTGTCGGCACTACCCATGCCCATCTTGCGGGCGAGGCCGGAGAAGAAGCCGCCGCCTTGCGAATTCTCTTTGTCAGTGGGCGCGGCGGCCGCGACGCGGGTGTTGCTGGCCTGCGCGGGGGCGGCGACGACCGGCTCGCTCTGCGGGCTTGCTGCGGCAGGCTCGAGGTTCGGCCTCGGCGGATTGACGGTGCCGGGGATCGTGCCGGGCGCCTTCGACATCGCCAGCATCTGCAGCGTGGAGCCTTCGGCGCCCTCGGACAGGCCCGTCGAGCCTTCCGGAATCTTCGCGGCGAACACCTTGTTCATGCCGCCGTCGATACCGGTATTCATGCGCGCCATCGGCGTGCCCTTGGCGACGAGCCTGGCGTATTCCGCCTCGTCCTTCTGCTCCTTCTCGCGCACGGCGCTCGCGATGTCGTCGGGGATCACGTAGGCCGGGCACTTTGCGGAGGCATCGAACACGGGATCGCGCTTGGCGTCCGCCGGCTTGGCGGCGTCGAAGACGTATTTCTTTTCGCAGAAATCGACCTTCGGCTCCTGCCGCGTCACCTCGAAATGATCATTGCCTTCCTTGATCATCTTCCAGAAGGCCATGTTCGGATTGTTGCGGTGCTTGGCCATGTTCACCGGCGTCATTCTGAAAGGATACGCCTGGAACTGGAACGCCTTCTGGCCGCCGAAAAAGGACTCACGCCCGAGCGAATAGATCTCCGCGATCTGCTCGTCCGTCATCGCGTAGCAACCGCGCGAGGAGCAGTCGCCGTGCACCATCAACTGCGAGCCGGAGCGGCCGAGCGCGCGGTCGAACGCGTTGGGATAGCCGGTGTTGAACGAGAGGTAATAGGCCGACTGCGGATTCATCTGGCTGGGGTTGATCGAATAGAACCCCTCGGGTGCCTGACGGTCGCCTTCGCGCACCTTCGGTCCGAGATCGCCGGACCAGCGGCAGATCGGATAGGTCTTGAGCAGTGCGAACTGGCCGGAGCGGGTCTGCTTCCAGACCTCGAGCTCGGCCTCCTGCTTGAACAGGCGAACCAGGATCGGCGATTGCAGATCCATGTCCTTCTCGGTCATCGCGGCGAGAAGCTTTGGTGGGACGGGCTGGTTGGCCTTGGCGTTGGTCGCGAGCGAGACCTGATCGGTGTCGCAGCCAGCCAGCAGTACGCTGGTGACAAGCGCAACCGACGTCAAAAGCGCGCGTGCAAGCGAGCTAGAAATCAAGATGGACCCCACACTCACCGGGCAAATCGCAAAACCCCCAAGGTTTGGAGCATGGCCTGACCGGCGATCCGGACCCGCGATTGACGGGTTTTTTGCAGACCAAGCCCCAGCGCTTATGCCCTGAAGCCATTGATTAAAATCTTACCCTCTGGGCCAAACCGTCGCAACCCAGGCGCGGATCACGAGCCCGTTGCCCCATAGGGATGGTCAACAAAGACTAAATCAGGGCGTAGCGGCTCAATTACGGCCGGGATCGCCGATTCGGGCGAAAAAAGGGTTAATGGGGTGTTAGCGGGCTATTGAGGCCGTCATTCGGGGATGGTCTCGTGCCCCGGACGCGACGCAGCGCGGAGCGGTGCGTCGCTGAGCCGGGGCCCATGCCGCAGGTGATCGTGTGGCCTGCTGGGTCCCGGCTCTGCGGAGCAGCGTTGCACGCTGCACCGCGTCCGGGACACGGCACCCCCAAATCACGCCAGTTTGCGGCCGATTTCGAGGAATTTCTGCCGGCGCTGCTTGCGGATGGCGTCCGCATCGAAGTTGCGCAGCTCGATGAAGGCCTGCTCGATCGCCTCGCCCGTGGTGGCGATCATGGCGGCGGGGTCGCGGTGGGCGCCGCCGACGGGTTCTTTGAGGATGCTGTCGATGACGCCGAAGCGCAGCATGTCCTGGGCTGTGATCTTCATGCTGTTGGCGGCTTCCTGGGCCTTGGTGCCGTCGCGCCAGAGGATCGAGGAGGCGGCCTCCGGCGAGATCACGCTGTAGATCGCATGCTCCAGCATCAGGACGCGGTTCGCCGTGGTGATCGCGATCGCGCCGCCCGACATGCCCTCGCCGGTGATGATCGCAACGTTCGGCACGCCTAGCGACAGGCAGGCGTCCGTCGAGCGCGCAATCGCTTCGGCCTGTCCGCGCTCTTCCGCGCCGATGCCGGGATAGGCGCCGGCAGAATCGACGATCGACAGCACGGGCAGGCCAAACCGCTCGGCCATCTCCATCAGCCGCACCGCCTTGCGATAGCCTTCGGGCCGCGCCATGCCGAAATTGTGCTTGATGCGGCTCTCGGTGGAATCGCCCTTTTCCTGGCCCATCACGCAGATGGCTTCGCCGCGGAAGCGGCCGAAGCCTGCGACCAGCGCCTCGTCCTCGCCGAACTTGCGGTCGCCGGCGAGCGGGGTGAATTCGGTGACCAGGCCGTTGATGAAGTCGGAGAAGTGCGGCCGCTGCGGATGGCGGGCGACCAGCGTCTTCTGCCACGGCGTCAAATTCGCATAGAGATCGGCGAGCGCCTGCGCCGCCTTGTCCTCGATCTTGCCGACCTCCTCGGCAATGTCGCCGGAGGCCGAGAGCGCGCGCAATTCGTCGAGCTTGGAATCGAGCTCGGCGACGGGCTTTTCGAAATCGAGATAGCTGCGCATGAGGTCTGACATCGGTTCAATATAGGGGGCAGGGTGGGGAGACGAAGCAGATTTCCGGCGGGACAGAGAAGTGTAGCGTCTTCAACGGCTTGGCGCGGGATAAGAGCAGCCGCGCGCCAAATCGCGACAAAGGCAGACGGCTCTTTCTGCGGAGACGGGGCGGAAGTCAAGGCGGATGGTGGTGGCTCTCGTGTCCCGACTCCAACCTCCGCTGTCGTCCCGGATCTGCGCTTACGCTTGTCCGGGACGACGGCGGAGGTTGCTTCGCCTACTTCTCCGCCAGCGGGTGCAGGTCGCGCACCAGGCTCTTCAGGCGCTCCTCCACTACATGGGTATAGATCTGCGTCGTCGAGATGTCGGTGTGGCCAAGCAGCGTCTGCACGATGCGCAGGTCGGCGCCGTTGTGGAGGAGGTGGCTGGCAAAGGCGTGGCGCAGCACGTGCGGGGAGACGAGGCGCGCCTGAAGACCGGAGGCGACCACGAGCTCCTTCAGGTCGCGGGCAAAATGCTGCCGCGTCAGGTGGCCGCTTTCGCCGAAGGAGGGAAACAGCCATTTCGAGGCGGCGAGGCTGCCTTTCTTGTTCGACTTGCCGTCGCCCTTGCTGTCGCCTTTGGCGGCGTCCGTTGCCGCAAGATAATCCGCCATCGCCTGCCGCGCGGCCTCGTTGAGTGGCACCAGGCGCTCCTTGTTGCCCTTGCCGCGCACCACGATCATGCGCGCGTCGCGCTTTGCGGCCGAGCGCGGCAGCGACACCAGCTCGGAGACACGCAGGCCCGTGGCGTAAAGTACTTCGAGCAGGCAATAGAGCCGCAAGCTGCGCAGCCGCTGGGAGGGCGACGCGTCCGCCGCCTCACTCAGCTCCTTGGCGCGTCTCAGCATGCGATCGACGTCGGCAATCGACAGCACCTTCGGCAGGCTGCGGCCGCGCTTCGGTCCCGAGAGGATCGCGGCGGGATCGTCGCTGCGAATGCGCTCGTTGAGCAGGAAGCGAAACAGGTGCCGCATCGCCGACAGGCGGCGGGCGACGCTGGTCGATTTGAACCCGCGCGTATCGAGATCACCGAGATAGTCGCGCAAGACTTGCGTGTCGGCGCCGATGAAATCCTGGCGCTTGTGGGCGAGGAAGTCGGAGAAGTCGGTGAGGTCGCGCCGGTAGGCGTCGAGCGTATTGGGGCCGGCACCTTGTTCCGCCGCGAGCATGTCGAGGAACAGGCCGGTCAGTTGGGTATTGGAGGGCTTTGCTGGCATGCCCCGGAGGCTAGCGCCTATTTCTTGAGAAACTTGTCAGGCGAGATGGTCACGGTCATTTCCCGCGACTTTGGGCTGACGAAATTCGCCAGCGCGAAGATCACGCCATAGACGATGCCGGCGAGTACGGCGACGACCGTCAGGAAGCGGAACAGGCTGGGCATCGGGCGAAGTCTCGGTAGGGGTCTCGTCGGGGCGAATTAACCAATGAAATCATCCAACATGTTCGCCGTTTCGTGGCAAGAGTCTCTGGCGAGGGTCCCTTCGGGGTCGTATAGGTGGCCCCAGATGCCGCCTTTGGCGGCAGATTGAGCGAGATCCATGTCCGAGGCCGCCGTACCAGCACCAAGCTCGCCCGAGCCCGACATCCTGTCGGCGCTTGCGGGCCGCTCGATCGTGCTGGTCGGCATGATGGGGGTCGGCAAATCCACCATCGGCCGGCGCCTCGCGGCCCGGCTCAAGCTGCCTTTCGTCGATGCCGACACTGAGATCGAGGCGGCTGCCGGCATGACCATACCGGAAATCTTCGAGCGCCACGGCGAGCCTTATTTTCGCGACGGCGAGACGCGGGTGATCGCGCGCCTCCTGGACGGCGGCCCGCTGGTGCTCGCCACCGGCGGCGGCGCCTTCATGCGCGAGGAGACGCGCGCGCGCATCGCGGCCAAGGCGGTCTCGATCTGGCTCAGGGCCGATCATGACGTCATCATGCGGCGGGTGCGCCGCCGCGCCGATCGCCCGCTGCTGCAAACCGCCGATCCGGAAGGGACGGTAACCCGGTTGCTCAGCGAACGCGAGCCGGTCTACCAGAATGCCGACCTCACGATCTCCTCGCGCGACGTGCCGCATGACCGGATCGTGGAGGAGTGCCTGGAGACGCTGCGCGACTATCTCTGCGGCGCTCCCCACCCTTCAATGTAGCGAGTGCCGCGAGATGACCGCGCCGTTGAAACATTCAGATCCTGTTATCGTCGACGTCGCGCTCGGCGAGCGCACCTACGACATCGTCATCGGCCGTGAGGTGCTTGCCTCGCTCGGCGCGCGTGTCGCGGCCCTGCGCCCTGGCGTGCGCACCGCGATCGTCACCGATCGCACCGTCGCAAAGCATTGGCTGGAGCCGGCTGAAGCCTCGCTCGCGGCCGCGGGCGTTCCGACCTCGCGCATCGTCGTCGAAGAAGGCGAGATTTCCAAAACCTATGCCGGGCTCGAAAAGGTCAGCGAGGCGCTGATCGCTGCGAAGATCGAGCGCAACGATCTCGTCATTGCGCTCGGTGGCGGCGTGGTCGGCGATCTCGCCGGCTTTGCGGCCGCGATCCTGCGCCGCGGCGTCGACTTCGTGCAGGTGCCGACCTCGCTTCTGGCTCAGGTTGATTCCAGCGTCGGTGGCAAGACCGGCATCAACTCGCCGCAGGGCAAGAATCTGCTTGGCGCCTTCCACCAGCCGGTGCTGGTCATTGCCGACACCGCCGTGCTCGATACGCTGTCGCCGCGGCAGTTCCGCGCCGGCTATGCTGAGGTCGCCAAATACGGCGTGCTCGGCGACGAGGCCTTCTTCACCTGGCTGGAGAAGAACCACGCCGACATCTTCAAGGGCGGCTCGGCGCGCGAGCACGCGATCGCGACCTCCTGCCGCGCCAAGGCAGGCGTCGTCTCGCGTGATGAGCGCGAGACCGGCGAGCGCGCGCTGCTCAATCTCGGCCACACCTTTGGTCACGCGCTGGAAGCCGCCACCGGCTTCTCCGACCGGCTGTTCCACGGCGAGGGCGTGTCGATCGGCATGGTGCTGGCGGCGGAGTTCTCCGCAAGGCTCGGCATGATCGGTGCGGCGGATGCGGCGCGCGTCGAACGTCACCTTGCGGAGGCTGGCTTGCCAACGCGTCTTCAGGATATCGCGGGCTTTGCGCAGGAGGGGCTTGTCGACGCCGACGCGCTGCTGGCGCTGATGGCGCAGGACAAGAAGGTCAAGCGCGGCAAGCTCACCTTCATCCTCCTGGAAGCAGTCGGGCGCGCCGTCATCGCCAAGGATGTCGAGCCGTCGCTGGTACGCGATTTCCTCAACGACAAGCTCGCGCGCAAGGCGTGATGAGCGATTGATATCGGCGGTTGGGTCATGGATTGGCTCGGATTCTCCATCGTCGTCTTCTGTCTCCTGGTCTCGGCGTTCTTCGCCGCGAGCGAGACCGCGCTGACCGGCGCCTCGCGCGCCAGCATGCTGCGGCTCTCCAGGCAGGGTCATCGCGAGGCCGATGTCGTCTCCCAACTGCTCGATATGCGCGAGCGCCTGATCGGCGCGCTGCTGCTCGGCAACAACATCGCCAATATCGGGGCGTCGGCGATTGCGACCGGCATCTTCACCACCTGGTTCGGTGAGGTCGGCGTGCTCTACGCGACCGGTGTGATGACCGCGCTGGTCGTGATCTTCGCGGAAGTCTTGCCAAAGACCATCGCCATCAACGCACCCGACCGCGTCGCGCTCGCCGTGGCGCGTCCGATGCGGCTGACGATGTACGTGCTCGGGCCGCTATTGACGGTGGTGGAAGTCATCGTGCGCCTGTTGATGCGGCTGTTCGGTCTTGCCGGCGAGCACCAGGCGATCCTGTCGCCGACCGAGCGCCTGCGCGGCGCGGTCGACCTCTTGCACCATGAAGGCAAGGTCGAGAAGCAGGACCGCGACATGCTCGGCGGTCTCCTCGACCTGCGTGAGCTTCAGGTGTCCGACGTCATGATCCATCGTACCGAGATGATGATGATCAACGCCGACCTGCCGCCGGAGGATCTGGTGCGCGAGGTGCTGGCGACCGAATACACCCGCATCCCGCTGTGGCGCGACAAGCCCGAGAACATCATCGGCGTGCTGCACGCCAAGGACCTGTTGCGCGCCATTCGGGCCTCCGAAGGCGACACCTCGCGCATCGACGCCTCGACCATTGCGCTGCCGCCCTGGTTCGTGCCGGAGATGCGCACCGTATCCGAGCAGCTAAAAGCCTTCCGCCGCCGCAAGACCCATTTCGCGCTCGTCGTCGACGAGTACGGCGAAGTTGAAGGTCTTGTGACGCTGGAAGACATTCTGGAAGAGATCGTCGGCGATATCTCCGACGAGCACGACGTGGTCGTCGCCGGCGTGCGCGCCCAGCCAGACGGTTCGGTCGTGGTCGACGGCTCGGTGCCGATCCGCGATCTCAACCGCGCCATGGACTGGCGTCTGCCTGATGGAGAGGCAACGACGGTCGCCGGCCTCGTCATTCACGAGGCGCGCTCGATCCCGGACCGCGGCCAGAGTTTTACGTTCCACGGCTTCCGCTTCCGAGTGCTGCGCCGCGAGCGCAACCGCATCACCGCACTCCGTATTTCGCCGGTGCCGCGCGAAGCGGAGGTGGAGGAGGCCAAGCCGAGGCGGGCAGGGACGTCGTTCTAGCTTCACGCGCTTCTGTCGACCCTCATGGTGAGGAGGCGCGAAGCGCCGTCTCGAACCATGCAGGCCCGGCGGCAGCCTCTCGGCCTTCATACTTCGAGACGCGCGCAAGGGCGCGCTCCTCAGGATGAGGGAAAATGGCGCGATTTGTTGCTCGAATAGGGCGGTTAGCTCCCGCCTTCCCCCGGCGCCTGCGCGTGGATGGCCAGCGCGTGCACGCCGCCGGAGAGTTCCGCGGCCAGCGTCGCATTAATCATGCGGTGACGCTCGACCCGGCTCTTCCCTTTGAAGGCATCAGACACGATATAAACCCGGAAATGCGTCTCGCCGCCCGGCCGGTGGCCCGCATGGCCTTCATGCAAATGTGATTCATCGACCACTTGCAGGCTGTCCGGCGAGAAAGCTTCGCGCAACTTGTTGCTGATAGTGTCTTGTGTAGCCATGTCGTTGCCTGTCATGTGAGCCATAAAGTCGCGCGATCGCGTTTCTTTAATCCCGTGCTTCTAAGCCAATCGCAATGTCAAGACTTGAAGGTTTTTGCATTGCGTAGTCAAAGTTAGCCATGCCGATCGATTCATCAAAATTCTTCGACTCCATCCGCGTCAAGCCGAGAGGTGCGAAGCCGGAAGCGAAGCCGCGCGAGACCGTGGTCGCCTGCGAATGGACCGGCTGCCAGAACAAGGGCAGCCACCGCGCGCCGAAGGGCCGTGAGAATTCGCGCGAGTACTGGCACTTCTGCCTCGATCACGTGCGCGAGTACAACCAGAACTACAATTTCTTTTCCGGCATGAATGCCGACGCCGTCGCGCGCTACCAGAAGGATGCGCTGACCGGCCACCGCCCGACCTGGAAGATGGGCGCCAATGGCGGCGTCAAGAAGGGTGCGGAAGCCGAGATCGATGGCGCCTTCGATCCGTTCAGCATGTTCAGCGAGATCAACGGCCGCGCCAACTGGCGGCGCGGGCCGGAGGCCCAGCCCAAGGCTGAAACGCGCAAGGTGATGAACGCCGAGCGCAAGGCGCTTCAGGTCATGGGGCTCGGCCCCGACGCCACGCTCGCCGACGTCAAGACCAAGTACAAGGCGCTGGTGAAGCAGCATCACCCGGATGCGAACGGCGGCGACCGCTCCACCGAAGACCGCCTGATCGAGATCATCAAGGCGTATAATTATCTGAAGACGGTGGTGAAGGAGGCGTAGGCCCCCGCACCCTGGCGCGCGCTCGCTGCTTTCCCTTCTCCCCTTGTGGGCCTGTTGCGTAATCCGCGATTGTGATTCTCTAGGGCAGAAGCCTTGGAGGTAACGATGGCAGTGAAGCAGACTGGGCAGCCGAGTTTTATTGAGGCGTGGTTGCCGAAGGGAGCCGGTGCCAATGCGGCGCTGAATCGGTTGTCGGGCTTGGTCAAATGGTACCGGTTCGAGAAGCTGATGGCGCATTTGCGGGATGAAGGAAGCCCTGGCCGACCGGGCTATCCGGTGCTGGTGCTGTTTCGCGCGCTGCTGTTGCAGTCGCTCTACGGTCTTTCGGAGCGTGAGCTCGAGGAGGCACTGGGGGACCGCCTGTCGTTCAAGCGCTTCGTGGGCCTCAGTCTTGAGGATGCGACGCCTGATCACACGGTCCTGAACCGGTTCCGGAACCAGCTTGTTGAGCAAGGCCTGCTGGAGAAGCTGTTTGGTGAACTCGATCGTCAGCTTGAGAATGCTGGTGTTATCCTCAAGCGCGGCACGATGCTGGATGCGACATTGATCCAGGCGGTGTCAGCGCCTCCAACGGAAGAACAGCCGTCGAACGATCCCGATGCGCGGTTTGCCAAGCGGCAAGGCAAAAGTGGCTCGACCTTTGGTTACAAGGCTCACGTGGGTGTCGATGAGGGCTCGGGCCTGATCCGGTCGGTGCTGACCACGCCCGCCAATGTCAACGACACCACGCCGGCCGACGATCTGATCCGCGGCGATGAAGCCGTGGTGTGGGCCGATGCAGCCTATGACACCCATGCCAGACGGGCTCGGCTGAAGGCGGAAGGTAAGAAGCCTCGTATCGCCCGTCGCCCCAACCGGCATCACCCGCAGCTGCCGCCGCGGCTCAAACGCTACAACCTTCTCATCGCACGACGGCGAGCGCAGGTGGAGACGACCTTCGCCACCCTCAAACGCCGCATGCGATTGACTTGCATCCGATACGTCGGCCTCATCAAGGCAAACGGGCAGGTTCTGCTCGCCTCCATCGCGTTCAACATGAGGCGGTGGGCCGCAATCGCTGCGTGAACCGCCCGCCGAGGAGCATGAGCCGCTCCATCGTCGGCCCGCTACTCCGACAACTAGCTTCTTCCCTGACCTGTCTTGGCCTCAAAAGCCAGTAACGCAACAGGCCCCTTGTGGGAGAAGGTGGCGCGAAGCGCCGGATGAGGGGTTGGGTCCGCGAGTTCACTGCAAGAGATTCGTCCGCCGAGAGAACCCCTCACCCGTCTCGCCGCTGCGCGGCGAGCCACCCTCTCCCGCAAGGGGAGAGGGGACAGCACGCTCCATCCGGGCTAGACGCCGCTCAATCCTTCGGCATCGCTCCCACATACGACGAACTCGGCCGGATCAGCCGTCCTGTCCGCCGATGCTCGAGTGCATGCGCGGTCCAGCCTGCAGAGCGCGCTACCGCGAAGATCGGCGTGAAGGCCCGGCGCGGGATGGCGAGGGCATCGAGCAGGATCGCGGTGAAGAACTCGACATTGGTCTCCAGCGGCCGATCCGGATTCTTCTTGCGCAGCGCGGCGCGGATATAGGCCTCGACCTCGCCGGCAAACGGCAGGTCGGCGCCGTCGGCGGAAAGCCGCTCGATTGCGGCCTTCAGCACGTCGGCGCGCGGATCGCGCACGCGATAGACGCGATGGCCAAAACCCATCAGCCGTTCGCCGCGCGCCAGCGCCGCATCGACCCACGGCCTAATCCGTTCGCGCGAACCGATTGCATCCAGCATTTCCAGCACCGGCTCCGGCGCGCCGCCGTGCAGCGGTCCCGTCAGTGCGCAGTAGCCGGCGGTGACGGCGGCGAACAGATCGGCCTGCGTCGAGGCCACCACGCGCGTGGCGAAGGTCGAGGCGTTCATGCCGTGATCGCAGACCGTGACGAGATAGGCGTCCAGCGCCGCGACCTCGCGCGGCTCGGGCATAGCGCCACGCAGCATCTTCAGCGTATCGGCGGCATGGCTCGCATTCGGATCGGGCGCGACCGGATCAAATCCCTTCGCCTGTCGCACCAGCGCGCCGGCAATCACCGGAAACGCGCCGACGATGGTCGCCTCGTGCTCGAGCCCGTTCTCGGCGCGAAGTCCTGCGACCGCCGCGCGAAACCCGTCGATGATGCCCATACCGCGCGTTGCCGGCAAAAGATCCGGCAGCCGCGCAAAGGCGCGTTCGCGTGCAAGCCCGAGGCTCGCGCGCACATTGGCTTCGCTGAGCGTGCCTCTAGATGCGCCGTTCCAGAGCCGGGCGGTGACGCCCTCGAAACTCGACTGGCGGGCGAGGGTGCCGACATGCTCGCCGGCAATGATGAGCTCGCCGCGCTCGCCGTCGACATGGCTCAGCACGGTCTCGGCGGCGGGAACCCCGTCCAGCCCAATCTGGCTTTTGGTGAGGTGGATGTTCATGGCCTGTCTCCTTTCACGATGAGAAAGGTCAGGCCTCTCGACAGATTGATCAATCTTGATTACATAAATCAATATGAAAAATTCCGAGGAGCTGTACCTCTCGGCCCGAGAGGCCGCCGCGGAACTCGCGATCTCGCCGGCGACTCTTTACGCCTATGTCAGCCGCGGCCTGATCCGCTCCGAGCCGACGGCGGATTCGCGCAAGAACCGCTACCGCGCCGAGGACGTCCGCAGCCTGAAAGAGCGTCGCGTCCCGTCGCCGGAGCCGCGGGGCCTGCGCAGCTTCGACGCCGACCTGCCGGTGATGGACACGGAGATCTCGACCATCACCGAGGAGGGCGCGATCTATCGCGGCGTGAACTGCGTCGACCTCGCTGAGCGGGACACGCTGGAGCATGCCGCGACGTTGCTCTGGGACGTCTCCGGCGTCGATCCCTTTGCATCGGACAATTGCCCCCAGGTCTCGGACGAGATGCGCGCGATCGCGGAGGCCGCGCGCCGAGCAGCACCAATCGACCGCGCCATCGCGGTGCTGGCGCTTGCCGCGAGCGCCGATCCCCGCGCCTTTACCCGCGCGCCCGATGGCCGCGCGATGGTCGGAGCGCGCATCGTCCGGCTGCTGGTCGCAACCATGCTCAATGCCGAGCCCTCGTCCGCGCCGCTACATCAGCAGATCGCCAGCGCCTGGGCACCCGACAACAAGCATGCGGCTGATCTCGTCCGCCGCGCGCTGGTACTGCTGGCAGAACACGAACTGAATGCGTCGACCTTCACCGCACGCTGCGCGGCTTCTACCGGGCTCAATCTCTACGATGCCGTCATTGCTGGTCTCGCCGCGCTGAAAGGCCCGAAACATGGCGGCGCCGGCGTGCTGGCCTCGCAGCTCGTGAAGACGCTGGTGGATCGCGATGTCGAGCCGATGGTGCGTGAGCGCGTCGCGCTCGGCGAGCATTTTGCCGGCTTCGGCCACGGCGTCTACAAGCGCGGCGATCCGCGCGCACAGTCGCTGCTCAATGCGTTGGCGCGGGCCGGCGCGCCGCGCAAATTCACCCGCGAGGTGCCGGAGCGGATTGCGGAGGCGACCGGCGAGTTCGTCAATATCGACTACGCGCTCGCCGTGCTGGTGCACGCCCTGCGCCTGCCGGCCGGCAGCGAGCTCGCGCTGTTCGCAATGGCGCGCAGCGTCGGCTGGATCGCGCATGCGAGCGAACAATTGCAGCACGGAAGGCTGATCCGCCCGCGGGCGCGCTATGTTGGGCCAGCCCCTGGGCGGCGGGCGGGGACAGTCGATACGAAGGGCTGAGATCGCTCCTCGCCCCAGATCGCTCTGCCACCCCCGAGCTCTCCATCGTCGTCCTGGCGAAAGCCAGGACCCATACCGCGGAATCTATCGATTAGGGACGCTAGCAGTACCGGACGACGAATCTTCGCCGAACCACTCCCTGGGGTAATGGGTCCTGGCTTTCGCCAGGACGACACCTGTGGTGTGGCGGCCCTCTAACCCTCCGGCTTTGCCGGCACGACCCTGCTGCCGTGCCTCCGGCGGATGCTCCAGATCACGAGGCCCACAACGATCGCGACGCCGACGACAGTGAGCATCCAGATGTGCTTGGCGGGATGCCCGTGGTGCGGCAGGCCGGAATAGCTGTGCCAGGCCGAAATCGCGAGGTCGCCCGGCAGCACGTGCGCCGGCGCCCAGACCAGGATTGCAGGGATATTGACCGCATAGAAGCGCGCCGGCGCCATGCCGACCGCACCGGCGGTGACCGGTACGAAAGCCCGGATTGGTGGGACAAAGCGGGCGAAGAACACCGCCCAGGTGCCGAACCGGCGGAAGAAGGTCTCGCTCTCCTCGATCACGCGGGGATAGTTGGTCAGAGGCCAGCTATTGAGGATCTCGCGCTGCTGCTTGTGTCCGATCCAGTAGGCCGAGCCGTCACCCAGAATGGCGCCGAGGGCGGCGGCCAGCAGCACCCATTGTAGTTTCAGTTCGCCGCCCGGGATCAGGGCGCTCAGCGCCAGGATGATGGTCGAGCCGGGAACGACCGAACCCACCACCGGAACAGCCTCCAGCAGCGCCGCGAGGAAGAGAGTCAGGTAGGCCAGCCCAGCATGGGCCGAGACGAAGTCTATGAAGGGATCGAGGAAGGACGTCACGTCGTCTCTGTATCGGGCAGGAGCATTTGGGTTCAGACCTTACACAAGTAGGGCGCAGCCGCCAAAGTACCAAAGCGGGCGGCGAACGCTTGAAGGCCATGGAATTTCGGCGTGATTCGCAGGGCAGCCTTCCAAAAATCGCGTTCCTTGCCTATCTAAATGAAATGACAACGGAACTTTGATTGGGGCGCGGGCTTCTGCCGGCTCGTGGTCTCTGATAGGTTCGCAACTGCACCCAGCCGCCGCCAAAGTGCAAATAACTGGTCTCGGGACCGCCCGGGGCCTCGGAGGATGAATGACGACCGCCGCCCTGTCCAAAGTTGAGGAAGTCAACGGTTTGCCCGACATGAAGGTGTCGGTCCGCCAGGTCTTCGGGATCGACAGCGATCTCGAAGTGCCGGCCTATTCCGAAGTCGATCCTCACGTGCCCGAAGTCGATGCCGATTACCGTTTCGACCGCGCCACCACGCTCGCGATCCTCGCAGGTTTCGCCAAGAACCGCCGCGTCATGGTGACGGGCTATCACGGCACCGGCAAATCCACCCATATCGAGCAGGTCGCCGCGCGCCTCAACTGGCCCTGCGTGCGCGTCAACCTCGACAGCCACATCAGCCGTATCGACCTCGTCGGCAAAGACTCGATCGTGGTCAAGGACGGCAAGCAGGTCACCGAATTCCGCGACGGCATTCTGCCCTGGGCGCTCCAGCACAACGTCGCGCTGGTGTTCGACGAATACGACGCCGGCCGCCCGGACGTGATGTTCGTGATCCAGCGCGTGCTGGAAGTCTCCGGCCGCCTGACGCTGCTCGACCAGAACAAGGTGATCAAGCCGCATCCGGCGTTCCGGCTGTTTTCGACCGCCAACACCGTCGGCCTCGGCGACACCTCGGGCCTCTATCACGGCACCCAGCAGATCAACCAGGGCCAGATGGACCGCTGGTCGATCGTCACCACGCTCAACTATCTCGGGCATGACGAGGAAGTGGAGATCGTGCTGGCGAAGGCCAAGCACTATCGCACCCAGGAAGGCCGCGACATCGTCAACAAGATGGTTCGCCTTGCCGATCTCACCCGCAACGCCTTCGCCAATGGCGATCTGTCGACGGTGATGAGCCCGCGCACGGTGATCACCTGGGCCGAGAACGCCGACATCTTCGGCGATATCGGCTTCGCCTTCCGCGTCACCTTCCTCAACAAGTGCGACGAGCTCGAGCGTCCCCTGGTCGCCGAGTTCTATCAGCGCTGCTTCAACGCGGAGCTGCCGGAATCGGCGGTCAACGTGGCGCTTAGCTAGTCCCATGCCAACCGTCACCGCCGAGCGCAGCATTGGGACGACCAAGAAAGCGGTGCTCGCCGGGCTCATTGGCTACAACAATGAGCGGATGGGAAAGCAGAAGTACAAGCGCCTCGCGATTTCCCTGAAAGAGCGCGGCAAGATCGTCGGCGGCATCGTCGGTGAGGTCTGGACGCAGGTTCTGTTCATCCAGTTCTTCTGGATCGAGCAGAAATTCCGCGGCAAGGACCACGGCACCAAGCTGATCGCGGCGATCGAGGACGAGGCGAGAAAGATCGGGGCGACCCGGTCTTATCTCGACACGATGAGTTTCCAGGCGCCGGGCTTCTACCGCGCTAGCGGCTACGAAGAATTCGGCGCCATTGACGGCTATCCTGGCGGCGTGACGCGCCATTGGTTTACGAAGTCGCTATGAGCAGCACATCCAACTCCAAATTCCGCAACACCAAGGAAGCGCCGACCGAGCCGTTCAAGCGCTCGGTGGCGTCGTGCCTGAAGGCGATCGCCAAGACGCCCGAGCTCGAAATCAGCTTCGCCGCCGAGCGCCCCGGCCTTGCGCCGGGCAAGGCGCGGCTGCCCGAGCCGGCGCGGAAAATGACGAAGCGCGATGCGGCGATCGTGCGCGGCCATGCCGACTCGATCGCGCTCAAGCTCGCCTGTCACGATCCGAAACTGCATCGCAAGCTGATGCCGGGCAATCCGCAGGCACGCGGCGTGTTCGAGGCGGTGGAGCAGGCGCGGGTCGAGGCGATCGGCGCGCGCCGCATGGCGGGCGTTGCCAAGAACCTCACCGCGATGCTCGATGACCATTTCCATCGCGGCAAGTTCGACGAGATCACCGACCGCGCCGATGCGCCGCTGGCGGATGCGCTCGCCATGCTGGTGCGTGAACGCCTGACCGGAATGGCGCCGCCGGCGGCGGCCAAGAAGATGGTCGATCTCTGGCGGCCGACGCTGGAGGACAAGATCGGCAGACGGCTCGACCGGCTCGACAGCCTGGTCGAGAACCAGACCAAATTCGGCGACGCCATCCATGACCTGTTGTCGGCGCTCGAGCTGGGTGACGAGCGCAACGCCGATTCCGACGAGGACGACAATCAGGACGACAACCGCGACGGCGACAACGATCAGGCCGGCGCGGAGGGCTCGCCCGATTCCGACGCCGCGCAGGAGATGAGCGCCGACCAGGCGCAGGCGACGACCGAGGAGATGAGCGAGAGCGCGATGGAAAGCGCGCAGGCCTCGACCTCGGACACCTTCGACGACGGCGAGCTGGGCGACGACGAGACGCCGGGTGAGGCGACGCGGCCGAATTCGCGCGGGGCCAACGAGCCGCGCGGGCCGGAATATCACGCCTTTGCGCCGAAGTTCGACGAGGTGATCGCCGCCGAAGATCTCTGCGACCATGACGAATTGGAGCGCTTGCGCTCCTACCTCGACAAGCAGCTCGCGCATCTGCAGGGCATCGTCGCGCGCCTCGCCAACCGCTTGCAGCGGCGGCTGATGGCACAGCAGAACCGCGCCTGGGAGTTCGATCTCGAAGAGGGCATTCTCGATCCAGCGCGGCTGTCGCGCGTGGTGACCGATCCCTATCACCCGCTGTCCTTCATGCGCGAGAAGGAGGCGACCTTCCGCGACACCGTGGTGACGCTGCTGCTCGACAATTCCGGCTCGATGCGGGGACGCCCCATTACGGTGGCGGCAACTTGCGCCGATATCCTGGCGCGCACGCTGGAGCGTTGCGGCGTCAAGGTCGAGATTCTGGGCTTCACCACGCGCGCCTGGAAGGGCGGACAATCGCGTGAGGCGTGGCTTGCCGCCGGCAAGCCGGCCAATCCCGGCCGCCTCAACGACCTCCGCCACATCATCTACAAGTCGGCGGACGCGCCCTGGCGCCGTGCGCGGAAGAATCTCGGCCTGATGATGCGCGAGGGGCTGCTCAAGGAGAACATCGACGGCGAGGCGCTCGACTGGGCGCACAAGCGCCTGCTCGGCCGCACCGAGCAGCGCAAGATCCTGATGATGATCTCGGACGGTGCGCCGGTCGACGATTCCACGCTGTCGGTCAATGCCGGCAACTATCTCGAGCGGCACCTGCGGCACATCATCGAGGAGATCGAGACGCGCTCGCCGGTGGAGCTGATCGCGATCGGCATCGGCCATGACGTTACGCGCTACTACCGCCGCGCGGTGACGATCGTGGACGCCGAAGAGCTTGGCGGCGCCATCACCGAGAAGCTCGCCGAGCTCTTCAGCGAGACGCACACCGCGCCCGCGCAAGCCCCGAGCCGCCCGCGCCGCAAACTGCATTCGTGACCGCGCGTTTCTCCCGCCGCCAATTTCTCGGCCATGCGGCGGGAGCAGCGACGCTCGCGCTCCCCGCAAATGCGCGCGCAGAGGTCGCGACCCAGCCGCCGAAATCGGCGAGGCAGGCCGAGCACACCGTCACCGAGCCGGTCGCCATCGAGGTGAACGCGCGGCAAATTCCTTCGTTCGAGCCGCGCGATCGCGCGCGCACCCGCTTCGGCGCGCTGGAGTATCGCAGCGGTCTCGTCCTGACCTCGCCCTATCGCGGCTTCGGCGGCCTCTCCGGCATCCGCTTCCTCGACGCCCAAGGACAACGCAAGAAAGGAGAGCGCTTCATCGCGATCTCCGACCAGGGCGCGTGGTTCAGCGGGACCATCCGCTACGCCGGGCGCGACATGGCCGGGCTCGACGACGTCGAGGCCGCGCCGATGCTGAACGCCGAAGGGCGGCCGATCACCGAGAAGCGGCTCTGGTACGATACCGAGTCGATCGCGCTCGACGGCTCCTTCGTTTATGTCGGGCTCGAGCGCGTCAACGCGCTGATGCGCTTCGACTTCTCCAAAGGCTTTACCCGCGCCCGCGGCGAGGTGCTGCCGTTGCCGCCCGCCGCGAAGAAGCTGCCGTACAACAAGGGGCTCGAGGCGCTGGTGTTCGTGCCCAAGGGCCTGCAAAAGGCGCAGCCCTTGGCCGGCACGCTGATCGCGTTTTCCGAGCGCGGGCTCGACCGCGACGGCAACCTGATCGCCTTCCTGATCGGCGGTCCCTCGCCCGGGCAGTTCAGCGTGCGCCGCACCGAGAATTTCGACATCAGCGACGCGGTGCTGCTGCCTTCGGGCGAACTCCTGATCCTGGAGCGCAAATTCTCCTGGTTCACCGGCGTTAACATCCGCATCCGCGCGATCCCCTTGAAGTCGATCGCGCCCGGCGCGCTGGTCGATGGTCCCGAGCTCTTCGCCGCCGATCTCGGCCACGAGATCGACAACATGGAAGGCATCGACGCCCATATCGGCGCCGACGGCGAGACCGTGCTGACGCTGGTCTCGGACGACAATTTCTCCTTTCTCCAGCGTACGCTGCTGCTGCAATTCACGCTGGTGGAGTAGTAGCCTTAACCCCGCTGTCGTCCCGGGCTCGCGCTTCGCGCGCCCCGGGACGACGGCGCGTGTTGAACGCGCAGCCGGAGAGCCGCGACATATCGGCATGCTCATCCCTCGCGCCATCGTCGCTCTCGCCCTCACCCTCGCGGCCCTGTCGCCGGCGCATGCCACGGCCGAGCACGACTATGCCAAGGGCGAGTATGCCATCATCGCGGGCGGGCATGCGCCGAACGGAAAGCTGTCGATCGCGGCACATGGAAGCGGCGAGGGCGGCCGCGACAAATTCCGCGTCTACCTGATGGCCGAACCCGGCCACCGTCGGCTGGCTGTGCTGGACGACATCAGCGAGAACAACAATCTCGATACCGCGCCCGATTCCTATCACGCCGGCTGGTCGCCGGACTCGCACTACGTCGCGGTCTCCTTCCGCAGCGAGCGCCACATCCTCACGCTGAACATCTACAGGATCGAGGGCGGCCGTGCGCAGCTCATCGCCGCGCCGGACCTGTTCCGCGACATGACGGGACGCAAGATCGACCGCAAGACCGACGGCGACATGCGCGCCTCGAGGCCGGGCGTCGAATGGCAGGGCCCGCGCCGCTGCCGCTTCTCGGACCATCGGCTGTTCGTGATGCAGGATGCCGGGCTCGCCGACAAGATCGGCGCGTTCGGCAAGTCGAGCAAGATGGACGACGGCCGCTATTCGATCGAGTTCTCGGCGGAGGCCGTCGTCGACATCGACCGCGGCGGCCGCTTCCGCATCGGCAAGCCGGAGCCGGGCGCGTTCTGGGAGTAGGTGTTGTGGGTGAGGGCGCGTGTGAAGGAGGCATTCCTTCTCCCACCGTCATTCCGGGGCGCGCAACACGCGAGCCCGGAATCCATCACCACAGGGTCGTGTTGTCCAGGCGAGATCGCGGTTGAAGTCCCGCGACGCCACAACTTCTCCCTGGGGGTATGGGTCCCGGGCTCGCTTCGCGCCCCGGGACGACGGCGGAGCGTGTGGCGCCGCCTTGTGACCATGTGAGAGCGCAATGCGCCGCGCCGCTAGCCGCCATTCCTCCCGCGCGGCTAGCATTCCGCCTCCCGCCGACTACACTTCCCGCCCATCGCCCCTCCATCCGCCGGAACCCGCATGAGCGCCCTGTTTTCACCGATCGAGCTGCGCGGCCTGTCCTTGAAGAACCGCGTCATGGTGTCGCCGATGTGCCAGTATTCGGCCGAGGACGGCGTCGCCACCGACTGGCACTTCACCCACGTCAATTCGCTCTCCCTGTCGGGCGCGTCCGTGTTCTGCATCGAGGCGACGCATGTCGAGGCGATCGGCCGCATCACGCCGGGGTGCCTCGGGCTCTACAGCGATGCCTGCGAGGCCGCGCTGAAGCAGATCATCACCTCGGTGCGAAAACATTCCACCGCCGCCGTCGCGATGCAGCTAGCGCATGCCGGCCGCAAGGGCTCTTCCGCGCGGCCATGGGACGGCGGGCAGCAGCTGGCGGAGGCTCAAGGCGGCTGGCAGACGGTTGCGCCAAGCGCCGTGCCGCACAAGGAGGGCGAGGCGGCCCCAACCGCGCTCGACCGCGCCGGCATGATCCGCATCCGCGACGCCTTCGTCGATTGCGCGCGCCGCGCCGATCGGCTCGGCATCGATGCGATCGAGCTGCACGGCGCGCACGGCTATCTCATGGCTCAATTCCTCTCGCCGATCTCCAACCACCGCACCGACGAATATGGCGGGAGCTTGCAAAACCGCATGCGCTTCCCGCTCGAGGTATTCGACGCCGTGCGCGCGGCGTTCCCGCATGACAAGCCGGTCGGCATGCGGGTGTCCTCGACTGACTGGGTCGAAGGCGGCTGGGACCTGCCGCAGACCATCGAATTCGTCAAAGAGTTGAAGAAGCGCGGTATCGACTGGATCGACGCCTCTTCCGGCGGCGTGTCGCCGCTGCAGAAGATTCCGCTCGGCCCCGGCTACCAGGTGCCGTTCGCGGAGGCCATCAGGCGCGAGACCGGCGTGACGACGATCGCGGTCGGCCTGATCACGGAAGCCAAGCACGCCGAGGAGATTGTCGCCTCCGGCAAGGCCGACATGGTCGCGCTCGCGCGGGCCATGCTCTACGACCCGCGCTGGGGCTGGCACGCCGCCGCCGAGCTCGGCGGTGTCGTCGACGCCCCGCCGCAATATTGGCGCTCGCAGCCCTCGACGCAGAAGGCGCTGTTCGGCAAGACGACGTTCGGGGCGCGGTGAGGGGGCGTGTGTGCACGATGCGCTGCGCATGAGTTGCGACGCCGCTTCCCCGCACCCTCGCATCACCCCTCCGTGACTCTACTAACCTTCCGCCACTCCCGAAATTAGCCTAACCTCGCCATCGCAAACCCCCGCGAGGCCTGCCATGCGCTATGGTGTCCGGAAGTCTGCCCACGTGCTGGAGCGCTGCGGACTGGCGCTGGCGGGGGCGGCGTGCGGCCTGTTCGTCGGCGCCTATGTCGGGTCGGCGATCCCGATGCTGACCACGCAGGGATTTCTGGTGCTGATGATGGTGCTGGGGACGATCGGCTTCTATCTCGGCATCGACACCCCGCAGCTTCCCTTCGACCAGGCGCATGAGCAGATCGACGCCGCGGAATTCCTGAGCTCGGCCGGCACCCTCTTCGCCAGCGTGACCGCCTTCGTCTCCGTCGCCGTCATCGTGCTGCGCGAGAACCCGGACATCGTCTGGACCTGGCTCGTCTTTCTCGGCTGGATCGCCGGCGTCGCCATGCAGATCGTCGCGGGCGCGAAGGCGCGGTGGCGGAAGGACAAGTCTTGAGCGTGTACGTTTGTGGGGCTATCGCGCCGCGTACTGCGCTTGCGCTCCCGCGATCGAACGCACCGATGATGCGGCGCGTGCTCTCCGTCTCAGCGAGTGTATCGTCCCCCTAAAACACCACCCCGATCCGCGTCCCGCGCTTCCACGCGACGCGGCAGCGTTTGCGCGTGTTGACGTGGAGCAGCTCGAAGCGGTCGGGGACTTTTACCTGGCCGCCGAGATCGACGCAGGCGCCGCCCGGCGAATAGTCGATCAGCGTGCAGTTGATCACCGGCGCCTTCGGGTCCGTGATGATCTTGGCCTGCCTCGACACCAGCCCGCTCGGCTTGACGCGTGTAAATCGACGCGGATGCTGCATGTCGCTTGTCCTCCGTACGCGAAATGCGTCCTTGCGGGAAAGAATGGCACAGAGCGTCGCACCATCGCGCTAACTGTTGCGCAAGCATTTTAGCGATTCTTCGATGCGATTAAGAAGGCGTTAGCCACGCGCTCCCTGTTCTGTTCGTGTGGCGCGAGCTCTCCACACCGTCGTCCTGGCGAACGCCAGGACCCATACCGCGAGGTCTATCGATTGCGGATTGTGGTAGTACCGAACTCAGAATCTTCGCCAAACCCCTCCCTGGGGTAATGGGTCCTGGCGTTCGCCAGGACGACGATTGAGGATGTGGCGCGCTCCCGCCTCACCTCACATCGCCACTTATCCCCCTCACGCCGCCTCCACCGTCGTCGGCTTCTCCGGCCCGACCGGCATCGGCACCGTCACAAAATCCTTCGGCAAATTCACCGGCCTGTACTCGGGCACGTCAACCATCCGCTTCACCACGCTCTCATGCACATGCGCGCCTTCGGGGATCAGGCGCGGCTCGCAGTCGGGGATGTAGAAGCCGAAATAGACCTGCCGCTCCGGCCATTCCTTGTACTTCGCGCTCTTCGGAAAGTATTCCAGCACGCGCCAGGCCGGCGTCATCGAATTGTGCAGCTCGCCCGTCACGCTGGGCGCGACGTAAGTGAACGGACTGTTCTTGCGCTGGATGCCCCAGGCGAGCTGGTTCACAGTGCGCGGGTTGAAGTGCAGCCCGGCCTTGATCGCCTCGTCGATCATCCACAAGAGCGGATATTTCGACAGCGCGCTCCCGGTCTCGGCATAGCCGCCGCCGACGTCGCAATGCACGCCGGCAAAGTACACCTGCAGAATGTCCTGCGGCTCCTTCTTCTCGTCAGGGACGAAGCGGTTGCTCCAGAACTGCTGCGGCTCGATCCACTCCTTCAGACGGAACATGCAGCGCCGCTCGTCGATCGCGATCGCCTGGCGAAAGATTTTCACGCTCGGGTTCTGCAGCGTGAACGCAAGCTCCTCCAGGCTCGGCCAGTACAGCCGGTCCGGCCGCGGCACAATTACGCTCGCGACCGTGTCCCACACGCCGATGAAGCGGATCGTCGGCCAGCGCGAGGAGGTGATACGCGCGAACTGCGCGGCGAGATCGAAGCGGTCCTGCGGCAGCGGCCCGTCCTCGTCGGCGCCCGCATCGGTGAGCGCGGAGAGGTCATTGCCGCGCCCGGTGCCGGAATATTGCTTGTAGGCAATCAGGCCCGAGCCTGCGAGGTTCGCCTGCTCCGGCGAGATCAGCCCGACCTTGTGGATCAGCCCCGCCAGCACCCGGACGGTATAGGCGCCGCGCGAGAAGCCGAACAGATAGATCTGGTCGCCCGGCGCGTAGTGCTGGACCAGGAAGCCGTAGGCCGCGAGCACGTTGTCATCGAGCCCATAGCCGGTGGCGAGCCCCAGCACCAGGTTGATGTCGGCCTTCCAGCGGTTCCACGTCGACGGCTCCGTGACCGTGCCGACGCCGGGATCATAGAACACCAGCTGCCGCGGCCGCGTCTTGTCGGTCTTGCGCAGGCAACGATAGAGCTTGAGCACATTGGAGATGTTCTCGCTGATCTCGTTGCCCGTGCCGTCGCAGCAGATGACGATGTTCTTGGGTTCGCTCCTGGGTGCGGTCGTGTGTTCGGTTTTGGGTTTGTTGTCGGGTTCGGTTTTTGGTTCGTTCTTGGCCTCGTGCTCCATCGAAGCGTCCCCTCCGATCATGCTACCGGGCGAGTATAGCGGAATTGGATGACAGCGAGCATCTGCTGTTGAAATTAACCGCTTGTTAACCATGCGGTCGCCTAATGTGGGCGATTGGGGGCTCACCATGTCGGCCCATGCGACGCGACCGAAGTTGATGCCTGTTTCGGCCGATCCGGCCATCCGGTCGGTGGCGAGGCTGGCGGTTCGCGCCAAGGCCGTCTTACAGACCAAAACGGCTGTCCTACGGAGTAACCCAATGTTCGGAAAGGACGACTTAGTGGACCATCTCAGCCGCGATCTCGATCGCGTGCGCGGACGGCGCGATGCACTTGCATCCGAAGCCACGACCCTGACGGCCCAGATCGCCGAACTTGAAACCCGCCTGTCGGAGGAGAAAAGCAGGCGGGAACGCGATCGCGTCTTAAGCGAAATCGAGGCGATAAAAACGCGTGTCAAACAAGCCGCAGGCGCGTTTGGACCTGTCGTCGATGGTCTCGGCAAGGCGATCGAGTCGGCTGCGGCAGTCGTACCCGAGGCGCGCGAGCTCAATAGTTTTTTGGTGTCGGTGGCGACCGAAATCGACAGCGTGCTCGATCCCCTGTTGCGCGGGCTGGATCAGCGCGCGGATGCGGTGCGCGTCGGCCACGCTGCACTGGACCTGCCGATCTCGGTCGATGAAGCTCCCATCGAACCGCCAAAGGATGGCAACGATCGCCTGCTTCGTTTCACAGCCTGGCTGTCTCGCGACAAGGAGCCGGACAAAAAGGAAACAGCGGAAAACCCGCGCAGCACGGTAGCGTGAACGATCGGCGCTGCTTGCGTGACTTAAGAACCTCGTCTTAGCGTTGCTCCTGCCGCAAACTCCGCTGTCGTCCCGGCGAAGGCCGGGACTCATAACCCCAGGGAGCGGTTATGACGCGAAGTTGCCAACCACGAGTCTTCGCCAAACTACTCCCTGTGGGTATGGGTCCCGGCCTTCGCCGGGACGACGGCTTTGTTGCTGCGTCGCCTAGCGGCGGCCCATGTCCGGCATTGGGGAGTTGTTGCTTTGCTCCGTCAATCCGGGGCGCGCCTCTTGGCGCGAGCTATGATGCGCAATTGCGCATCTGAGAATCCATTGCTCAACAGTCACTGCGGTCCGATGGATCCCGGGCTCGCGACTACGTCGCGCCCCGGGATGACGGCCTATTGTTGGGCGCGCTGGTCGCCAAGCAAGCGCTTCTCGCGAACCGCTCAGCTGGCGGTGCGGCGCAGGAAGGCCGGGATATCGAGAATGCCGTCGTCAATCGCATTGCGCGGAGAAGCGCGGCCGTAAGGATCGAGCGGCCGGGGAGCCGCCTGGCGCGCATGTTCCGGATTCGGCCTTGGCGGTTGCCCCGCTTGTGGGCGGGCCGCCGGCCGGAGCGGCGGGCTCTCCAATTGCGGGAGGGGAGCGCTGCGCTCGATGCGATCGGCGATGCGGCGGCTGTCGTTGCGCAGCTTGCCGGCGAGCTGCGTGAGTGAGGTTTCCACCGGCATCTGCTGCGCCGGGTCGAGATTGTCGATCCCGGTCGCCACCACCGAGACGCGGACGATACCTTCAAGGCTGTCATCAAAGGACGCGCCGACGATGATGTTGGCGTCCGGATCGGCCTCGTCGCGAATGCGGGTGGCCGCTTCGTCGACTTCGTACAGCATGAGATCCTTGCCGCCGGTGATCGAGATGATGAGGCCGCTGGCGCGCTTGATCGATGGGTTCTCGATCAATGGATTGGAAATCGCGGCCACCGCCGCGGCGAGCACGCGCTTCTCGCCGGACGCCTCGCCCCGTCCCATCATGGCCTTGCCCTTCTCCTTCATGACGGAGAGAACGTCGGCAAAATCGAGATTGATCAGGCCTTCCTTGACGATGAGATCGCTGATGCAGGCCACGCCCGAATAAAGCACCTGATCGGCAAGGGCGAAGGCATCGGCGAACGTGGTCTTCTCGCTGGCTACCCGGAACAGGTTCTGGTTCGGGATGATCA
>NZ_JBBIAM010000082.1:0-44021 GCF_054185185.1 Bradyrhizobium sp. UFLA05-153 | reverse complement strand
TCAGACTCTCCGATGGTTCGAGTGTGGTAACCCAAACCTACCGGATAGGGCTCGCTCACCGCCCCATGGAATCTACAGCTACAGCTTGCTGCGATCAGGATCACCCTCCCGGCGGCGCGATGTAGACGTTCCACGTCATCGCAGGGCCTGCCTTGCCATGGGTGAAGCGGCGTGTCGTCATCACGATCCGCTCGGCGTTCGGCGCGGTTTCCTTGACCCATTTGTCGAAATCGCCCGCGCGGCCGTCGGTCGGATCGAACACGCCGATGAAGCCGAGGCGCTTGACGTCCTCCGCGGCGGTCAGGCCGGAGCTCCAGGCCTCGTGCGGCGTGAACGGGCTCGGATGATCGGGGCTGTAGAACGCCATCGGCTGGATGGTTTCCATGGTGCCGGCGACGATCGGCCAGCGTGAGCCGAAGCGGCTGCGCCACGCCTGCGTCAATTCGCGCGCAAGCTCCGAGCGCGCGCCATAGGTCGCGGTGTTGCCGGCATTCGCTGCCATCTCGCGCGCGGCGATCCAGGGCGAGGCGGCGAGCGTTGCCAGCGACAGCACGAGCCAGATCGCGGTGATGTTGAACAGGCTCGCGCGCTGCACGCGCAGCGCCGGGATCGAGACCAGCGCCAAGGGCACCAGGAAGAACAGCGAGATACCCCAGTCGGTCTTCAGATAGACGCTGAAGGCGAGCGCGCCGAGCGGTGGGCCGACCGCGACGATGATCTGGATGATCCAGATATTCAGCGCCTGCGAGATGTTGACGCCGGGATTGTCGCCGCGCGCCCAGGCGCGGGTGACGATCGCCAGCGGATCGCGCATGAGCAATCTCCACCACGGCGGCACCAGCGCCATTGCGAGGGCCGCCAGCGCCACGGGAAGCGCGAGCAGCGCGAAATTGTGCAGAGCGTAGCCGCGTACGAGCTCGTTGATCTGCGACTGATCGGCGAGGCTATAGGTGTCGCCGGCATAGGTCAGCGGCACGAAATGCGCATCAGCGAGCCAGATGCCATGCGGGATCATCGCGACGATGAGCGTTGCGATCGCAACCCACGGCGCCGGCGAGGCCAGGAACCTGACGCGATCCGGATGAATCAGCGCGGCAAGGCCGACGGCGCCGATCATGGTCAGCACCCAGTATTTCGTCATCAGCGCGAGCGCACCGGCGAGCCCGAGCAGGACGCCGGATTGCCAGCTCCGCTTCTCGAACGCGTTGAGATAGGCGAGCATGAGAAGCGGGAGCGTGACGAGCTGCAACAGATCCGGGTTGTACTTGAAACCCTTGAAATTGAAGATCGGGTAGAGCGCGACCATCACCAGGACGAGGAACGCGCGCCGGGCATCGACCACGCGCAGCGCGATCAGCCAGCAGATCACCATGCCGACGCTGACGGTCGCCATCGCGAGCGCATAGGTGGCCCAGTCCTTCGGCGGGAGGACCATGAACCAGAGGCCGGCGATCCAGCCCGACAGCGGCGGGTGCTTGCCATAGCCGAGCAGCAATTTCTGGCCCCAGGCATAGGCTTCTGCGACGTCCATATGAACGTCCTGTGCAGCCTTAAGATTGATCAGGATGAAGGTCCAGATCACTGCATGGAGGACGGCGAGCTGGATCACCAGCCACAGGCGGGTTCTGGGATCGGTGGCGCTGGCGACCAGCCGGGCCACGAGCCGCCTGGGGTTCAAAGCGCGTTTCGCGTGCGTTCCGGGTGAAGGGATTGAGGTCGTCGACATAAGCCGTTGCCTAGCGCGTTTTGCGCTTTAGTGAAATCAGCTTGGCGTGAATGAGAATCGCTGAACACTCCTCCGGCGCGGAAGAGTTATCGAGAATCGCCAGCCAGGAGTTCCGGGCGATATTCGAAGTGCATGGAGTCGTAGTGATACCATTTGCCGCCCCAGATGAATCCGTGGCGTTCGAAGATGTCGACGATCTCCCGCGGCATCCTGTTCTTGTAGGGGATGGACTTGCTCCGACCCGCCCACAACCAATAGTCGGAGTATCGCAAGTTCAGATCGATCGCGGCGGCATAGCCATGCATGCTCATTCTTCCCGTGTCGGCGACGGGCCGGCACGACAGAACGCCCGCAATTGGAAAGGCAGCAGCCTTCAGCGCGGGATCGAGCTTATCGATTTCCGCTGACACTTCCCTGAGCCGATCTGCGACGCCATTTATCCGCGTCACCTGGATCGCCTTCCCCCATGACCGGGGTAGCCAGACGACGGTGACGAGATTCCGCTGGATCTCTCCATTGTGGCAGTCGCCATACATCTTCCTGAAGAACGCCTCGTTCCGGAACCTTCCGGGATCAGCGTTCAATGCAGGGGGCGCGGAAGCGCCGACAGGATAGAGCAAACGCAGCTGGTCGAGAATGGAGGCATTGCGTAGGCGCTGATCAAAAGACTTGTCGTCGACGCCGTCGTCCACGGGCATGACAGAGCCATCGCGCCAAAGAATGTGCTTGCCGTCGTGGCTCGACAGAGCTTCGGGATAGGCACGAACCAGCCGATCGAGCAATTCGGTCCTGGTTTGGGCCTTCGCGAGCGCGGGTGCAAGCAGGAGAACGATGAGGACGCGGGCCGCCCGCGACGCGATCATCGGTGCTTGCCGGCCTGATCGAGCAGCGCGACGTTGGCCTCCTCGATGGAATTGAGCTTCGGATTCCATGTGTTGGGCGAATACCACGGGAAGCGCTCGAAGCGGGCTTTCAGATCCGCCGATTCGAAATAGCGTCCGCGACGCGCAAAGATCTCGTTGCGCGCGATGCGGAGCTCGTCGTTCGAAAGCCCGCGCAGATCGGCGGGCGTGAGCAGGCGCCAATCCGAATCGGGAAAGATGAATCCGCTTTGAGGCGAACCGCCGGATTCGTAATGCTCGATCAATGCGACATTTGCTTTCTCGACGGCGTTCAGTTCGGGGTTCCAGGTGTGGGGCACGTACCAGGCAAATCTTGAAAACCTGGCCGTCAGATCTGGCGAGTTGAAGTAGCGCCCTCGCCGCGCAAAGATTTCGTTGCGGGCAAGGCGCAGCTCATCCTTGCTCAACGTCCTCAGATCGCTATCGGCAAGCAGGCGTGTATCCGATTCCGGAAAAAGGAAATCCGATTGAGTCCTCGTCACGGAAGGCGCGGAAGAAGGAAGGTTGGAGGTGGGCGGCACGACCGTTGCCGGCACGTCGACCGTCGCGACCTGGGCTGCTGGGCCGCCGGAGAAGTAGAACGAGCCATCGATCGGGGAGGTGGAAACCCAGGGTTGCTGCGCGCTGCCGGTCGCACGCTTCACGGAGAGTCCCACCTGATTGAACGTCTGAAGCACATCGAGCCCGGGCCGTTGTATCGCTTCGACCAGCGCCCGCGTGTAGGGGCTATGCCCGTCATCCCCGTCGAGCGCAACGTTTCCAGGCTGTGTCGCATAGGAGAGCAGCGTTCCCTCCGGTGCGCGGATTTGCGCCAGGCCGCCGTCGGAAGCGCGGAGTCCTCGTCCGCCAAACGGATTGTTCCTGCAGGCATCAAGGATGACGATGTTCAGCTTGGTACCTGCTCCGTCCATCTGTCGAAGCACCAGCGCGACATCGACCATCTGGAAATCGACGTCCGTCTCGCGGGTCGGGTTCGCCGTAACCGGCACGAGGTAGTTCGTTCCCCGAATCTGGATGCCGTGCCCGGCGTAGTAGAACAAGGCGACGTCGGCGCCGATCAATTGGCTACCGAAGTGCTGGACCGCATTGTCGAAGCCCGCCTTGTCCAGCTCGACCTGGGCGGCGCCGCCGACCAGCGTGAAGCCGAGCCGCTGCAACGTACTGGCCACCAGCTGCGCGTCGTTCTTCGGATTTTCCAGCCGCCGCACGCTGTGGTAGGCGGAGTTACCGATGACGAGGGCTACGCGCTTCTCCGCCGTGGCTGGGGAGGTAAAAAATGCGGCAACTAGGACAATGCAAAGAATTTTCCAACGCATGGCCCGCTTCCACCATCGAAAGCCGCAAAAATAGCAGAGGCGCCGCCTGAAATCGATGGGTGGAAGGTTTGGGAAGCCCCGGGGCGATCCCCGGGAGATCAAGGGAATGGTTGCCGCACGGGGATGTGAGTGGTATCCCGCGCCCCATGACGACCGCCCCCATTTCCAACATCCGCAATTTCTCCATCGTCGCCCATATCGACCATGGCAAATCGACGCTGGCCGACCGCCTGATCCAGATGACGGGCGGCCTGTCCGAGCGCGAAATGGCCGGCAAGGAACAGGTGCTCGATTCCATGGATATCGAGCGCGAGCGCGGCATCACCATCAAGGCGCAGACCGTCCGGCTCTCGTACCGCGCCAAGGATGGCAAGGATTACATCTTCAACCTGATGGACACGCCCGGCCATGTCGACTTCGCCTACGAGGTCTCGCGGTCGCTGGCGGCCTGCGAGGGTTCCCTGCTCGTGGTCGACGCCAGCCAGGGCGTCGAGGCGCAGACGCTCGCCAATGTCTACCAGGCGCTCGACAACAACCACGAGATCGTCCCGGTCTTGAACAAGGTCGACCTTCCGGCCGCCGAGCCGGAGAAGATCAAGCAGCAGATCGAGGACGTGATCGGCATCGATGCGTCGGACGCGGTGATGATCTCGGCCAAGACCGGCCTCGGCGTCCCCGATGTGCTCGAAGCCATCGTCACCCGCCTGCCGCCGCCGAAGGGCGACCGCGACGCCACCTTGAAGGCGCTGCTGGTCGACAGCTGGTACGACGTCTATCTCGGCGTCGTCGTGCTGATCCGTGTCGTCGACGGCGTCATGAAGAAGGGCAGCCGCGTCCGGATGATGGGCACGGGCGCGGCCTATGACATCGAGCGCGTCGGCTTCTTCACGCCGAAGATGCAGCAGGTCGACGAGCTCGGCCCCGGCGAGATCGGCTTCATCACCGCCGCGATCAAGGAAGTCGCGGACACCCGTGTCGGCGATACCATCACCGACGACAAGAAGCCGGTCGCGGAAATGCTGCCGGGCTTCAAGCCGGCAATTCCGGTCGTGTTCTGCGGCCTGTTCCCGGTCGACGCCGACGACTTCGAGACACTGCGCGCCGCGATGGGCAAGCTGCGCCTCAACGATGCCAGCTTCTCCTTCGAGATGGAGACCTCGGCCGCGCTCGGCTTCGGCTTCCGCTGCGGCTTCCTCGGACTGTTGCACCTGGAGATCATCCAGGAACGGCTGTCGCGCGAGTTCGATCTCAATCTGATCGCGACCGCGCCGAGCGTCATCTACAAGATGAAGCTCACCGACGGCCAGGAGATCGAGATCCACAATCCCGTCGACATGCCCGACGTGGTCAAGATCGCCGAGATCGACGAGCCCTGGATCGAGGCCACGATCCTCACCCCCGACGAATATCTCGGCAGTGTGCTGAAGCTTTGCCAGGACCGCCGCGGCTCGCAGAAGGAGCTCACCTATGTCGGCTCCCGTGCGATGGTGAAATACGATTTGCCGCTCAACGAGGTCGTGTTCGACTTCTACGACCGCCTGAAGTCAGTCTCCAAGGGCTACGCCTCGTTCGACTATCATCTCACCGACTACAAGCCGGCCGATCTCGTCAAGATGCAGATCCTGGTCAACGCCGAGCCGGTCGACGCGCTCTCGATGCTCGTGCATCGCACCCGGGCGGAGGGCCGCGGCCGCGCCATGGTCGAGAAGATGAAGGAGCTGATCCCGCCGCACATGTTCCAGATCCCGATCCAGGCAGCGATCGGCGGCAAGGTGATCGCCCGCGAAACCGTGCGCGCGCTGCGCAAGGACGTCACCGCGAAGTGCTACGGCGGCGACATCACGCGTAAGCGCAAGCTTCTGGAGAAGCAGAAGGAAGGCAAGAAGAAGATGCGGCAGTTCGGCAAGGTCGACATCCCGCAGGAAGCTTTCATTGCCGCGCTGAAGGTCGATAGCTGAGCTCTATCGTCATTCCACGCTGAAGGTGGAGAGCTGAGGCGGGAGAGACCGGGGCTGGCCTGAGGCTGCCGCGGCCGGGCAAACAAAAAGCTCGAAAACAACCCCATGCAAAGTAGCCGGCGACTGCCGGCACGGCGCCTTCTGGTTTTACGAAATCCATTTGACACGCCGGGCAAATCACCGGCATGATGGCATCATCGCAGCCCGTGGGACCGGTACAGTCCTGCTGGGGGACGAAGATGCATCGTTCGATCAACCTTATCGCGGCCGTAGGCCTTGCACTTGGTGGCGCCCTGGGAATGGCGGGGGCCATGGTCACGCAACAGAACCTGCAGGCGATTCTGTGGGCGATCGACGGCTCGGGACTTGTGATGGCCGCAGCATTGCTCGCGACAAAATACTTTCGCGCAGGACATGACGTTGTCGCCGGCGGCTTTCTGGTTTTTGCCATCGGCGAGAGTGTCGTCATGCTGTCAGGCCCGGCCGCGGGTCTTGCAGGCAGCATCCCGGCATTTGCCGCCGGCAGCGCTCTTTGGGGGACAGCACTTCTCCTCATCAGCATCCCCGGGCTGTTCGCCACGCCAATCCGAATCCTGGGCATCGTTAGCGCGGTCCTGTTCATCGTCACCGCGGCGAGAATTTTCTGGGGTGAGCCGCTAGCGCCAACGTCCACACCGTTGCCGACCTACGCTTATCCCGTGCTGGTCGCGACCTTCGCCGGCTGGATCTGGACACTCTGGCGGGAAGCCGACAGCAAATAGCGTTCGACGTTACTTGCGTCGGTGAAGATGGATCGCCGAGCCCAGCTTTATTTCGTGGGCTGATCGAACCCGAACCGAAATCAACGACACTATCTTCTGCTGAGTGATCTGCCGCGTCCGCCTGGGGGCGGCACAGGGGAGAGGCTGTCATGCGGAAGCGAAACTGGCGATTGATTGCCGTAGGCGTCGTGCTCTTGGCTCTGGCCGCCTTGTTCTTCCTGTTCATGCGGGACATGACGCCGTGGTCCAACGATCCCGTCGCCCTGATGCGCACGGTCGGCGAAGCCTCAGGCGTCGTCGGCGGCATCAGCATCGTGATGATCGTGTTCGGGTTGATCGGCCGAAAAGCGCCGGCCTGATAGGCTGCGTACCCAAAAACCCGTTGGCGTGACGCGACGAAGGCTCCGTCCGCATTGCCCCGTTAGCGGTCAAGTGCGCGCGACGGCGTAGTATGTCGCGAAGGGCCAAACTGCGACATTTCTGCAAGATCATTCCTTGCCTCCTATTCGATCACCTCGTCGGCGCGCAACAGGAATGATTCGGGGAGGTTTAATCCGATCAACTTCGCTGTGGTGAGATTGACAGTCAGAAAAAACCGGTTGGGTTGCTCGATCGGCAAATCGGCGGGCTTAGCGCCCTTGAAAATCTTGTCGACGAGAACCGCCGACCGGCGGAGGAAATCCTTAATATCCTCGCCATAGCTGAAAGTTCCCCCATCAACCACGTATTCGCGGTGACCGAACATCGTCGGCAGCCGGGCCTTCATCGCCAGCTCCGCAATGCGCCTGCGATGCAAGGCAAAGACGGAGTCAGGGATAACGACAGCCGCTTCGATCCGCTCATGGGAAAACTTGACGAATGCGACGTCGATTTCGTCTGCGTTTCGCGCGTCCGCCTGAACGAGTTCAACAACGGCTTGCCGAGCCGCTTCCCGAGCCGCTACCAGGTTCGGGACAGTAGGGCTGTCCGGGTTGGCAAGAATCCCGACGCGCGAAAGCTTCGGCAGAATCTCGGACAACAGTTCAATCTGCTTTGCGGTCGTGCTCTCATGGGAGGTCGCGAGGCCAGTGATATTGCCGCCCGGCCTCGCGAGGCTCGAGACGAAGTCATTACCGACCGGATCGCTCACGACAGCCATGATAATCGGGATTGTACTCGTTGCCTTCCGCATCGCGGGAATGGCTGCAGGCGTGCCCAATACGATGACGTCAACGTTCAAACGAACCAGTTCGGCCGCAAGATCAGGAAATCTGTCGTAGTGCCCTTCGGCGTACCGATACTCGACGATGTAGTCGCGGCCCTCAATATATCCCAAATCGCGCAGACCCTCGATTAGCCCGACGCTAACCCGCAACGTTCCTGCCTGCGTTCCTCCGATTAAGTGTCCGATACGACGAAGTTTTTGCCCACCTTGCTGCGCCCGCACGGCCAGCGACCAGGCTGCTACGGTGGTAGCAATCGCTGCTATGAGCTCACGTCGTCGCATCTTCGCAAGCTCTTGATGAAGCATCTTATTGGCTCAAACGAGCACCCCGTCAGATGGGTGGAATCAGCTTTGATCCAAGATCCACAGGCCGCGGCCCAATGTCCCAGCTGGGTCATTTTCAACGAATTTCTCGGGGCCATCGGCCGGTTGATGCTGCTTCTATCCTGTAAGCGAGATGCCAAACTCGACGCTGATACGTCGCCCTGAGCGAGGAGCCTCTCACCTTGATCCTTCCCGCTGGATCAATGAGAACGGCCGCCACTTCAACGACACGTTGACATTTTGCCTGTGGCGTCGCGGGCATTGATCCGGCAGGATCAGCTCACAGCGGTATTCGCGCGCGGTCAGGCTCCTCCGTCAGAGCGGCCTTGAGATGGATAGACATCAAGCGTGAACACGCGAGCATCAGATCACCGTAGTCTCCCTTTGCGCCGTGGAGTACTGTTTTCTCAGCTGGGAGCGTGGGGATGGCACACTACCGAGCTTACCTTTTGGATCAGGACCGCCACGTTATAAGCGTGGCCAATCTGAACTGCGCCGACGAGCAGGAAGCAAGAGAGCGCGCCCGGCAATTGGTTGACACCAACGCCATCGAGCTATGGTGTCTTGATCACCGTATTGCAGTATTTGAGGCGACCAGAACCCAAACCTCGAGGCGGACGGGACATGGAGAACCCTGAAGGAAAGCTCGTCCCGCGGGTTCGCTGATGGCCCGCAAGATGGAAGACATCGAGGCCAAAGGTTCGGTGGCACTGTACATCGCAATCCGCGCCATCGGCGCACGCGACTGCGCGCGTGCCACGAACGGCGACAGCGCTGCGCTACCGACGAGCGCAATCAGAAGCTCTAGCCGCCTCATTCGATCACCTTGTCTGATCGGCGTCCGATCGGCGCTCGCTTTTTGAGCCGAAACTGCGAGTATCGTCAGCCGCACGGCAGCACTTGTCGAGAAAACGCTCCTCATTCCGCGACCTCATTGGCGGCGGCCAAGAATAAGGGCCACGCTAATGGATAACGAGACTAGCACCTTGGGGTTGTGCGGCAGAAAAAAGAGGCTTTTGCTTCAAGCGGCATTTGCTGCGCGAGCCCCACGAGAATACAGCATCGCCATGCACAATCAAGGCGCCAGCGCCCTCGCCTTCAGCCCTTGCGAAACGAAGAGCCTGAACCGGAAGTCTCGCATGTTCTGCAGCGTCTTTTCTAGGGAACACGCGCTCGGTCATTCGGGTAAGCCCGTCACTCGAAAGGCCCGGCCCGACGCCGTTTGAACAGCCAATCGTATTGACCGATTGTGTAATGGACAGCTGCCGACTGCCGTATCGACATCGACCGCGTGCAACCACCTTGCGGCGCAGCTACGGAACAACGTTACATCTGAAAGATCCGCGGAACGAAACGGGTCGTCAGTCTTTCTCTGGCCTTTGGGAGGTGCCCATGACTTCTCAGGCCATAGAAGGTGCGTGTGCGTTCGCGTGGCGGAACTACCTGCTGCTCCACAGCGGTGTCAGCGAGAACGACAACAGGCGTTCCGCCCTCCGTCGCTACGTCACCAATCTGCGTGATACCGGCCAATCTGATTTCGATCTCTTGCAGATAGCGGCAGTCGCTTACTTGAAAAATTTGGACGAACTGCATGACGACCGAGCTGCGAGACTCGCGGCGGATCGAGCGTTGGCCGAGTGTTTGGGTCACGCAGTGCACAACCCGACACTTGGCTGTAGGACTTGGCCTTACGAGATGGTGCAGCGGGCACGGGACTGGGGCCTGCAGGATGGATACGTGGTCCCGGTCGCCTCACCCGCTGGCCGGCTGGGCCAGGTATGGTTCGGCGGCCACGAGGACGAGCTGCCGGAGCATGACCTGCCTGCGCTGCATTTCATGGCGCTGTACGCGTTTGATCAGGTGCTCAGGTTGCGCGGCACGCCTGACGCGCCGCACATCATCCTATCGGAGCGCGAGCGCGAGGTGCTGACGCTGGCGGCCCTCGGCCGGACGAGCGATCAGATCGCAGAGGCGATGAATATAACCGAGCGGACGGTGAAGGAGCACATCAAGAACTGTTGCAAAAAATTGGGTGCGGTAACCCGCACGCAGGCTGTGATGATTGCGATGCGCGACAGGATCATCCAGCCGTAGGAGCGTTCCAGCGTGAGTGAGACGCCGCCGGATTTGCGACAGGCCGCAAACGGCAAGCAGCCTGATCGACCGCAAGGTACCGGCCTGACCAAGCCGTGTACCGATAAAGCCGTTGGCGTGAGGCTCCGTCCGCTTTGCCCCGCTTTCGATCAAGCCGGCACCGCCGCGCGATATGTCGCGACGAACCAACCGGAAGTGCGATCCTACTCCGGAATGACGATGCCAGCCGCCGCAATCACCGGGCTGTTCCGCGCGATTAAGGACTTGAGCTTGTTGACTGCGCGGATGGCGATGCCGAAGGGGAACGGATTATTCAGCCGGAGGAAGGCGAGCTTCCTCACATAACCCTCGACGTGCCATTTGACGCGCGCACCCCTGCGAAAATAAATCACGTCACCAACGCCATAGCGCTTCGGCGGCATACCCTCGCTCTCAAGCACGATCGAGCCTTCGAGGATTATGATGGTCTCGTCGAGGTCGTAGTACCAGTTGAACTTGCCTCCAGTGCAGGACCAGATGAGGGTCTTGGCAGTGTTGCATGCGCTCGTCGACAGCAGGCGCGAGCGAGCTTCCGGATTGCCTTCAATGATCCAGGATGGCTCAATCGGCGACAGATCGAGCTCCAACCCGGAATGCGCAGCTTCAACCAACGCGAGCGACATTAATCACCTCCAACGAAAACAAAATCGCAGGTTTCAAAAGCAGCCAATGCCACTTTTCCCCGGCGGAGCTGTACAATCAGTTTTTCGGCGGAAGCGGTGAAGAGGGCAGTTTGCCGCAATCACATATTTCGTTGACACTCTAAAGTAGTACCCACTTCGGCGAGGCGGGCAGATGTCTGCTGCCTCCTCTAGTGCATCATCACCTGGACCCCCGCCGTCCGCCAGAGTGCCATGCTCCTTCCTTATCTGCCTTGGATGTCTGAGTTGGATCGTTCTCGACGGATTCGGCTGGGTCGTCGGCCGGTTGATGTCCGCTTCTGTCCCGTAAGCGGAATGCCGGGCTCGACGCCGATGCGTTGCCCCGGAACGAGGGGTCTCTCGCCTTGATCCTACCCGCCAAATAGACCACCATCCCCGTCCTCACAGCTCACGACAAGAATGGGCGAGGAAACGCGGATGACCCAACTTCCCGGATTTGGCCTGGCCGAACGGGCACGGGCGCTTGCGCCGCTGATTGGACGCGAGGCGGACGCAATCGAGCGCGAGCGGAGGCTGACGCAGCCCGTCGTCGCAGCTCTGATCGAGAACGGGCTTTACCGCGCGCTGCTGCCGCAGGGCCTTGGCGGCGCCGAGGCCGCGCCCGAAGTCTTCATGCAGATGCTGGAAGAGGTCGCCAAGGCCGACGCGTCGGTCGCCTGGTGCCTCGGACAGTGCGGCGTCTGCGCGATGATCGCGGCCTCGCTCGACCACGACACGGCGCGCGAGATCTTCAACACGCCGCCCGGCATCCTCGCCTGGGGCGCGGTTGCGCATGAGGCGCGCGCGGTCGAGGGCGGCTACCGCGTCACGGCACGCTGGGATTTTGCCTCGGGCTCGCGGCAGGCAAGCTGGCTGGGCGCGCATGTCCGCATCGTCGGCACTGACGGCGTGCCGCGCAAAAATGCCGATGGCTCGCCGGAGGCGCGCACCATCCTGTTTCCGGTCGCAAGCGCCACGCTGCATGACGTTTGGCATGCGATCGGCCTCGCCGGCACCGGCACCGATTCCTATGAGGTCAGCGATCTCTTCATCCCCGAGCGGTTCGCGACGTTCCGCGACGTGCCGTCTGCGTTGCGCGAAACCGGACCGCTCTACGGGCTCGGCACCGGCTCGGCTTTCAGCCTCGGCTTTGCCGCGGTCTCGCTCGGCGTCGCGCGGGCGACGCTGGATGCGGCAATCACGCTCGCGCGCGGCAAGCACCAATCACTCGCGACGAAAGCGATGCGCGACAATGCCGCCGTGCAAGGCCTGATCGGCCGCACCGAAGGCGACCTGCGTGCGGCGCGCGCCTATCTCTATGCGACGGCGGGCGCGATGTGGCGCGAGCTGACCGCGTCAGGCGAATTCAGGGAGCCGCATCGTACCGCCGTGCGGCTGGCCGCGACCTGGACCATCCATCAGTCGTCGAAGGTGGTCGACGCCGCCTATCACATGGCGGGTGCGACCGCGGTGTTCCGCAACAATCCGTTCGAGCGGCGCTTTCGCGACATGCATGCGATCGCCCAGCAGATCCAGGCGCGCGACACGCATTACGAGGATGTGGGTAACGCGATTTTGTCGGCCGGCGTCGAAACCAGCTACTGAATCTTGTTTACGCCTTGCGCGCGCCGGGCAGCCTGCCTCGCCAGCCCATGCCGATGATGAGAGCAATCATCAGAAGGAAGGCAACGGCCGTGGCGAAGTCGACGATGCGGTCGCCTCCCGAGCAGACATCACGATCGAGGCAGGCGCGGGACAAGAGGCCAGCCCGAAGCAGGGCCGCGAGCACGCCGAAATAGAACAGGACGGCGAGGACGAGATAGACCGCCGTCACGAGCGCACGCCGCAATCGAGAAGGCATCGCCGGGTCGTCCTCGCTTCGTTCGGTAACGAATTGTCCCGGCTTGGCCTTGAGCGGATTGCGTATCTGCACGGTGGAATGGGTCAGGAGATCGTGAACCGCCTGGTTGCGTCGGGTGGCGGTCATGGTCAGGAAGGAGTACCAGCCCAGCACGCTCTTGACGGCGAAGCGAGCCAGCGCCTTTGCCAAGCTCAGGTTGCCGCCGTGGTCGTCGACAACGCGCAAATTGGCCCAGAAGTGCCCGAGCGTACCGCCGGTCCACCAGACCAGCACCGGCTCGTAAAGCAGCAGAATTACGACGACCGACACACCGAGGATTCGGGCCAGCGTATCGCTCTGCGCGTTGCTCGCCAGCGCCACGGCCCCGAACAGCAGGGCCATCGCCAGCATCCAGTCGAGCAGGATAGCCTTCAGCCGCCGCGAGAAGCGGGCATAACGCGGCCCATCCGTTAGGGCTTGGTCATTGAGGCTCATGGGTCCGTTCCGATGCTGATCCAATGATCAGACGCCGGACGACGACCACAGGTTCAATCAGGCGACCAGCGCGGCGCCCGCGTCGCCCGGCACGTCCGCCCCGCGCTGCGCCGCGAGCAGGCTGACGATCTCGGTATTGGGACGCGCCTTGCTGAACAGGAAGCCCTGCCCCTCATGACAGCCTTCGGCGCGCAGGCAGCTCAGCTCGGCTTCGGTCTCGACACCCTCGGCGGTGATGGTGACGCCCAGGCCTTTGCCGAGGCTGACGATGGAGCGGATGATCGCTTGCGATTCGCGGTTGGCGCCGAGATCGCGCACGAACGACTGGTCGATCTTGATCTTGTCGAAGGGGAAGCTGCGCAAGTAGCTGAGGCTGGAATAGCCGGTGCCGAAATCGTCCATGGAGATCCGCACGCCAAGCGCGCGCAGGGCATGCAGCGTCGCCAGCACCTGGGCGCTCTTCTCCAGCAGCAGCGTCTCGGTGATCTCGAGCTCGAGCCGGCGCGGCGGCAGGCCGGAATGCTTCAGCGCCTCGGTGACCATCGAGAGCAGATTGCCGCTGCGGAATTGCAGCGGCGACAGGTTGACGGCGACGCGGACGTCGTCCGGCCAGGTCGCAGCATCCGCGCAGGCCCGGCGCAGCATCAACCCGCCGAGCGGGTTGATCAGCCCCGTGTCCTCGGCGACCGGAATGAACTCGGCCGGCGAGACCATGCCGCGCTCGGCATGCGGCCAGCGCACCAGCGCCTCGAAGCCGGTGATGCGGCCGCTCGAAAGGTCGATTAGCGGCTGATAGAACGGCCGCAGCACGTCGTTCTGGATCGCGTCGCGGAGCTCGACCTCGATCTTGCGGCGGCTCTGCGCCTTCGCATGCAGCGCCGCCTCGAAGAAGGCGAACGTGCCGCGCGCATCTAGCTTGGCGCGCGACAGCGCCATGTCGGCGCTCTTCAAGAGCTTCTCGGAGTCATCGCCGTCGCCGGGCGCCATGGCGATGCCGATGGAAGCGCCGATCACGACGGAATGGCCGTCGAGCAGATAGGGATCGGCGATGGCTTCCAGCAGCCGTTTTGCGAGCCCCACCGCATCTTCCGGGCGGGTCAGGCCGCTCTGGACGACGACGAATTCATCCGAATTGAGCCGCGCCAGCGCGTCCTCCTCGCGCAGGGTCGAGCGCAGGCGCTTGGCGACGCCGCGCAGGAGCTTGTCGCCGATCGCGTGGCCGAGCGTGTCGTTGACCGCCTTGAAATTGTCGAGGCCCAGCATCAGCACCGCGACCTTCTCCGCGTTGCGGCGCGTATGCAGTAGCATCTCGTCGATCTGCTGACGCAGCAGATTGCGGTTCGGCAGCCCGGTCAGACCGTCGTGCTCGGCCATGAAGGCAAGCCGCGCCTCGGCGCGCTTGCGTTCGGTGATGTCCATCAGCGCCAGCAGCACCGCCGGCCGATCGGCGTAGGTCAATTCGCGCGAATAGATTGCGAGATCAATCAGCGCGCCGTCGGCCTTCACATGCTTCCAGGTGCGCGCGGCCTGCTCCTCGCTGCTCCGGCCACTTGTCCAGGGCGGCTCGCTGTCGAAGGCCTGCAACGAGCGGATCGTCAGCTTCTCGAATTCGGCACGGCTGTGGCCGTAGTGCGCGACCGCGGCATCGTTGACGCCGAGGATGCGCTCGTCGTCCAACGCGCAGACGATCATGGGCACAGGGTTGCCGTCGAACAGCAGGCGGAACGAAGCCTCGCGCTGCTTCAATTCGGTGATGTCGACGCGCAGGCCAATGAGGCCGCCATCATCGGTCAGGCGCTCCTCGATCAGGATGACACGGCCGTCGGCAAGCTTCTGCTCGTGACGCCCGCCGGGCTGATAGAGTTTTTGCAACCGCTCGGCGAGCCATTCCTCTTCATGGCCGGCTGCGTCAGGATATTCGCCGCGCGCAACGCCGATGCGCAGCGTATCCTCCAGCCGCGCGCCTTCCGCGAACAGATCGGCGGTCCTGTCGTAGATCTCGGCGTATTTCTTGTTCCAGAGGACGTAGCGCCCCTCGGGGTCGAGAAACACGATGCCTTGCGGCAGTATGTCGATGGCCTGGCGCAGCCGCTCATGCGATTTGCGCGCATCCGCGATCGCAGCTTCGGCTTCCGCGCGGCTCTGCACGAGGGCATCGATCTCGACCGGCGCATCATGAAACTCAGCGCGCTTCGACGCGGGCTTGCGCGATCGTCGGGCTGCCCAGGTGAGCGCCGTCCGCTTTCGCTTTCTTGCTTTTCGAGAGCCCAAACTCAACTTCGCCCGTCCCACTCGCGCTTAGCAGTCGCAAGTTGTCCGACAAGTGTCTGAAAAGAAAGTAATCTTGAGCGCGCCGCCGGCCGAGCGCACCGCTCTGCGTCCGCGCGAATCGTACTTTCGTGCTCGCTTGCGGGGCGACCGCGTGTTGGCCGTCGCGATAGGCGAATACGGTGGTCGCTATTGGAAGGAGGGGTGGCGCAAAAATGCGCGCTTCCTATGAATCGATTCCGAATACGTGTCCGTTTGTATGCAGGGCAGCGCCGTTCCTGACGTCATCGCACGAATTTTGATCAATCCAACATACGGTTATTGCGGCGTTAAGAGAGGCCGCCGTCAGCCCCGTCGGGGCTGAGTTTTCGCAGAGAACCCTAATCGCCCCCCTAATCAGCGCCTGGCTATTTGGGCACAACAGCTTTCGCATTGTCGCGTGAAAACACTGGCGGCACGTCGAACTTGCCGGTCTCCAGGTCATATCTGCAGTGCCAGCCGTTCACCACGCCGGTCTGCTCGTGTTTGCGACCCTTGACGTCGGCATCCCCCGACAGGCCGATCAGAAGGTAGCGGTTCGCCGGCCAATCGACGCCGAGCCCGCGATAGTTGTCCTCAAGCCCCTCCAGCAGATACGCCGCCTCGTGATACTCCGGCGCCTTCTTGATCTTTCGCCAGTCGGGTCGAGACTTCATATAGTCCCACGCGAGATCGCCGAGCGGCTTCTTGCTCGCGCGCACATAGCCCTGCGGCGTTAGGCGATACAGATAGAGCGTCGACTCGCCCGAGCCGGTCTTCTGTCCGCGAACGATCCATTTCAGATCGCTGGTGAAGACAAATCCCGCGGGATAGCCGGCCGGCTCCGGATCAAGCAGCGTGAATGCGCCCTGCCGGCGCGCCCAGAACTGCCATTTCCAGTCGTCCGTCTCCTTGTTCAGATATTGCTCGATCGTCACCGCGCCATCCGGCGATTTCCGGGTGTATTCGTCTTCGATGTTGTAACCCGAGGGCGGAGCTATCGGCGGCGTGGCGGCCGCCGCACTGCAGATGCCGATACTCAAGGCAACGAGCAGGCCGATCCAAGATGTCCCGATGCAAAATGTCCTGTCCTTCATTTCCTGGCTCCTTTGATCCGGTCATGCGATTGGTCGCGCAAGTCCCGATCTAGTTCGTTATGGGCGCACTGGCGGCGGTTTTCGCCGCCGCAAGCGGGCCATCGGCAGTGAACCTTTGCGGCGCGGTCCGCGACAAACGACGGCCATCGTGGCGGTCAGCGGCGCGTGCCCATTGAGATTCCCCATGCCGATCGTCAGAATCCTCCTCATCCTTCTCGCACTCGCCTCGCCGGCGCTCGCGCAGGACGGCGCGCGCGATGTCGCCGCCGCGAAGGAGGCCGCGCAGGCCTTCCGGGTCTATGTCGATGGGGTGACGAAAAAGGATGAGCGGCCTGACCTGACCCGGCCGGAGGTCGCAGCCCTTCTCGGCCGCATCTTCGATCTCGACGCCTTCAACGCGCTGCCCCCCGCGCAGGCGAGCGATCTTGACTGGCTGCCCCACTGGATGGACGCCGTAAACGCGACCAGCAAATTGTTCACCCTCTACGGCTCGAAGCCGGGGCCGCAGCCCGATTTCGCGGCGCTCCAGCGCAACATGACCGAGTATGGCGACCAGTACGCGGCGGCTATGAACTTCATGATCCGCGGTCAGGCGCGCATGGCGGTTTCGATGAAGATGTCACGGGCGGGGCTCGCGCCGGAACAGCTCACGCGCGTGCGCGAGCAGGCGTACGCGGGCATCCGCAAAAACATGGCCGAGTACATCCTCGAGGCCATCTGCTCGGTGATCGAGAGCGGCGGCAAGCCCGCCAACGCCCGTCTGGTGGCGGCCGCTATCCGCGACACGCGCGAGGTCTGGGCAGACTTTTTCCTGCCGCAGGATCGGGCGCGCGTCATCGAACAGCTCGCCGACCTTCCCAAGCTGGTGCCGGACGAGACGGCGCGAACCGATCTCGCCGTCTTCACGACCGCGCTTCAAGCGGTGAAGTGATCCGACGTCTTGCAGACTGCGCCGGCAACGGCGTCGGGCGCGAACAAGAAACTTGCGCTCACGGCGCTGCGCCAAGCGCCTTCAGTTCGGCAATGGCGCCATCCCGCTCGTCGAAATCTTGCGGGCAATCGCTCACGACCAGACGGAAAAGGCGGGTTGCTTCATCCTTGGACCCCTTCGTCAGCGCAAGCTCCCCGCTGTAAAAATGCACCTCGCAGGCTTTGTCCTTCTTCTTGGCGGCGTCGGGATCGTCTATGGCAGCAAGGACGTCAGCAGGCGTCATCTGGTCCATGAACAATCTGATGACAGGCGCCGGCCAGACGGTCATGTTGACCTTGGAGCTGGCTTGCGCCAGACGGCTCGGGAGATTGTTCCGCCGACTGACGATGTCGAGCCACAACGCCGAATAGCCATCCTCCGGAGCATTCGCGCTTGCCCGGCTTAAATCGGCCAGCGCCTTTTCGGCTGAGCCGGCAAAGAAATATGAGCGCCCTCGGAGAACGTAGGCCACGTAGGATTTCGGATCGAGCCGGATCGCCTCATTGTAGTCGGCCATCGCGCGGTCGTCATCGCCCTTGGCGTGATAAGCGATGCCTCGAATGACGAAGGCGTTGGCCTCCTTGGGGTCGAGCCGGATCGCCTCATTGAAATCCGCGATGGCGCGGCCGCTGTCGCCCTTGGCGCGATACGCCAGACCTCGACCGAGGAAGGCGCCGACGCGTTTGGGATCGAGCCGGAGCGCCTCGCTGTAGTCGGTGATGGCGCGGTCGTTGTCGCCCTTGGCGCGAAACGCCATACCGCGACCGACGAAGGCTTTGACGCGTTTGGGATCGAGACGGATCGCCTCGCCGTAGTCGGCGACGGCGCGGTCGTTGTCGCCCTTGTCGTGGTAGGCACTCCCTCGATTTTGGAAGGCAATGGCGAATGTGGGATCGAGTCGGATCGCCTCACTGTAGTCGGCGATGGCACGGTCGTTATCGCCCTTGTCGCTGAAGGCCTTACCTCGATTGATGAAGGCCTTGGCGCGTTTGGGATCGAGACGGATCGCCTCGTTGAAGTCGGCGATGGCGCGGTCGGTGTCACCCTTGTCGTTGAAGGCATTACCTCGATTGACGAAGGCCATGGCGGATTTGGGATCGAGCCGGATTGCCTCGCTGTAGTCGGCGATAGCGCGGTCGTTGTCGCCCTTGTCGTGGTAGGCGCCAGCTCGATTTTGGAAGGCCGTGGCGAATTTGGGATCGAGCCGGATCGCCACATTGTAGTCGGCGATGGCGCGGTCGTTGTCGCCCTTGTCGTGGTAAGCGTTACCTCGATTTTGGAAGGCCATGGCGAATTTGGGATCGATGCGGATCGCCGCATCGTAGTCGGCGATGGCGCGGTCGTTGTCGCCCTGCTCGTTATAGGCGGCGCCGCGATTGTTGAGGGCCATGGCCAATTTGGGATCGAGACGGATCGCCTCATTCAAGTCGTCCATGGCGCGGTCGAGGTCGCCCTTGGCTTGATAGGCGGCAGCTCGATTGGTGTAGAAAGCCGCCAGATGGGAGCCTTTCCATTTCCCAGAATCGATGCTCTGCGTGCAGTCTATGATCGCAGCCTCGGGGTCTTGACTGTCACACTCGCCAGTGGCGGCGGCTGAGTGGCTCAAGAATATCGTGGCGGCAAAAAGCGCGCTCCAATATCTCCAATCCGCGGGGCTCATGCAATGTCCTTGGCTGACCTCAGATATCCCCGAGTTTGTATCAGTTTTTGTTGTTCCGGTTCACATTCAGCTGGCGCGAGTTAACCCCGAGGTCGCATTGGGGTATAAGGGGCGCAGCATGAGTCCCTGCCGCCTCACCCCCCTCCTGCTTTTGCTTGTCCTCCTGAACGCCGGCAGCGCGCTGGCTCAGGACAAGGGCAGCGTTAACCCAAAACCGCTGCCGCCGCTCGCCAATCCCAACGACCCCAAGCTCGGCGCCAAGGAGTTGTTCGCGCGAAAGCTGCTGCCCTCGACGGGGCCGGCGCATGTCATCGGCTCCTACGTCAAGGGCTGCATCGGCGGCGCGGCGCAGATGCCGCTCAACGGCGAGAACTGGCAGGTGATGCGGCTGTCGCGCAATCGCAACTGGGGCCACCCGGACATGATCGCACTGATCAAGCGCCTCGCGGCCAAGGCACACAAGGATGCCGGCTGGCCGGGCATCCTGGTCGGCGACATCGGCCAGCCGCGCGGCGGGCCCGCGCTGTCGGGCCATGCCAGCCATCAGATCGGCCTCGATGCCGACATCTGGCTGACGCCGATGCCGGACCATCGCCTCTCGCGAGAGGAGCGCGAAGAGACGTCCGCCGTGATGATGGTGCGTGAGGACCGGCTCGACATCGATCCAAACGTGTTCACCCCTGGCCACGTGCTGGTGCTGCGCGATGCGGCGCAGGAGCCGGCGGTGCAGCGCATCTTCGTCAATCCCGCGATCAAGAAGGCGCTCTGCCGCGAGGCCAAGGGCGACCGCTCCTGGCTGTCGAAAATCCGGCCGTGGTGGGGCCACGACTATCACTTCCACATCCGCATGCGCTGCCCGCCGGGCGCCGGCGAATGCCAGAGCCAGCCCTCGCAATCCGAGGACGAAGGCTGCAAGCCGTCCGATCTCGCCTACTGGTTCAGCGAAGGCGTGCTGCATCCGAAGCCGCCGCCGACCCCACCCAAGCCGAAGCCGCCGATGACGCTGGCGCAAATGCCCGCCGCCTGCAAAGCCGTGCTGCGCGCGCCGGACGCGAAGCCGTAACAAGTTCGTCAGCCGGCTGGTCGATCGCCTCCCGAATGCGTTAGAATACGTCGCTGCCCTGCCGTAAGCGGGCGGCATGCCGGGATGCCGCATCCCGCCTCACCTACCGCCCCATTCGTATGCGCGCGGCGACGCCGGCGCGCCGAGAGCAATTGTGAGAACCCCATGCGCATCAGTGCACGCAATCAGATCAAAGGTACCGTCGTCGAGGTCACCAAAGGCGCGACGACGTCCCATGTCCGCGTCGATATCGGCAACGGCACGATGGTGACGTCCTCGATCACCAATGAGGCCGTCGATGATCTCGGCATCAAGGCGAAGGGTCAGGTCACGGTCGTGATCAAGGCGTCCGACGTCATGATCGCGGTGGATTGAGATGCACAGGCCGCTGGTTGTTGCGTTACTGCTGCTTGGTGCCACCCCCGCTTTCGCGGCGGAAGAGCCGAGCGGCTGCGATAAGTTCAAATGGCCGATCGAGCGGGAGCGCGCTGCGCTCAACGCGCCTGATCACACCAAGCTCGCATCGGGGAGCGAGCAGGCGGCCGTGCCGGCATCCGCCGTCACGCTGGCGCTGGTGACGCCTGGCGAAGCCAGGTTGCCCTCCCCGCCTGAGCGTGCGCCGAAGGACGGCACCTTTGCCGGCTTTGCGAGCTTCAAGACGGCGCCCAAGGCGGGGCTCTACACGATCAGCCTGTCGGCCGGCGCCTGGGTCGACGTGGTCCAGGACGGCCATTTCCTCAAGCCCGTGGCCTTCAGCGGCGCGACCGATTGCGACGGCATCCGCAAGACCATGAAATATGAGCTTTCGGCCAAGCCTTTCCTGCTCCAGGTCAGCGGCGCCAAGGAGAATTCGGTGTCGATCGCGATCCTGCCGAGCGAATAGGCGGTCACGCGGGCTAAAAGCCGCCTTTGACCTGTTCCACCAGCCTGTTATGGTCCGCCCGCGATATCCCGACGGACCGTAAGTCGGTCGGGGTTGTCGGAACAGCGCTTCCGCCGGTCGCAGCCCTAACTCAACCAACGCCGTCCTGCGCGCGCCATTTGGGCGCGCCTGCACGCGCGCATGGAGCGCTTCCGATGTCACGCCTTCCCGCCCTTGTCTCTGCTTTTGTCATTCTGCTCGCGGCCTTCGCGCCGGCTCAGGCCGAGGACAAGACCATCACCGTCTTCGCCGCCGCCTCGATGAAGAACGCGCTCGACGAGATCGACGCGGCCTACACCGCCAAAACCGGCGTCAAGTTCACGGTGAGCTATGCGGCGAGCTCGGTGTTGGCCAAGCAGATCGAGCAGGGCGCGCCGGCCGACGTGTTCGTCTCCGCCGACACCGACTGGATGGACTATGCGATCTCCAAAAAGACCATCAACGAGCCGACCCGCGTCAATTTGCTCGGCAACAGCATCGTGCTGATCGCGCCGAAGGATTCGAAAATCGACAACGTCACGATCGCCCAGGGTTTCGATCTCGCAAAGCTCGCCGGCGACGGCAAGATCGCGACCGGCGACGTGAGGTCGGTGCCGGTCGGAAAATACGCCAAGGCCGCGCTGGAGAAGCTCGGTGCATGGCAGGCCGCCGAGCCGAAATTCGCCATGGCCGAGAGCGTGCGTGCTGCGTTGACGCTTGTTGCGCGTGGTGAGGCCGCGCTCGGCATCGTCTATTCGACCGACGCCAAGGTCGAGCCCGGCGTCAAGATCGTCGGTACCTTCCCGGCCGATTCGCATCCCGCGATCATCTATCCGGTCGCCGCCACCACGAGCGCGAAGGGCGAGACCTCTGACTATCTCACCTTCCTGCGCTCGACGACGGCCAAGACGATCCTCGAGAAGTACGGCTTCAAGTTCCTGATCAGCCCCACGACTTGATGCTTGAGATCTCGCCGACCGAATGGACCGCGATCCTGCTTTCCCTGCGGGTCGCGGTCGTCGCGACGCTGGTGGCGACGCCGTTCGGCATCGCGCTGGCGTGGCTGCTCGCGCGGCGTGATTTCTGGGGCAAGTCGCTGCTCGACGCTCTGGTGCACCTGCCCCTGGTGCTGCCGCCGGTCGTCACGGGCTATCTGCTCCTGCTGACGTTCGGCCGGCGCGGCCTCGTCGGCGGCTTGCTTGCGGATTATCTCGGCATCGTCTTCGCGTTTCGCTGGACCGGCGCCGCGCTCGCTTGCGGTATCATGTCGTTTCCGCTCCTGGTGCGACCGATCCGGCTCTCGATCGAGGCGATCGACCGCAGGCTCGAGCAGGCCGCGGAGACGCTGGGTGCGGCACCATGGAAGGTGTTTTTGACGGTCACGCTGCCTCTTGCTTTGCCTGGTGTGCTCGCCGGCATGGTGCTCGGCTTTGCCAAGGCCATCGGCGAATTCGGCGCGACCATCACCTTCGTCTCCAACATCCCCGGCGAGACCCAGACGATCTCCAGCGCCATCTATTCGCTGATCCAGACACCGGACGGCGACGCCGCGGCGGGACGGCTCGTGATCATCTCGATCGTGCTCGCGCTCGGCGCGCTGATTGCGGCCGAATGGTTCGCGCGACGCGCGACCGCGCGGCTGCACGGGAATTGACCATGCTGCGCGTCGACGTCGAAAAACAGCTCGGTGAATTCTCGCTTCAGGCATCCTTCGCCAGCGAAGGCCGCGTCACCGGCCTGTTCGGCGCGTCCGGCGCCGGCAAGACCTCGCTGGTCAACATGATCGCAGGCCTGCTGCGGCCTGACCGCGGCAGCATCGTCATCGACGGTGACGTCGTCGACGACACCGCCGCCGGCATCCACGTGCCGGCCTACCGCCGGCGCATCGGTTACGTGTTTCAGGATGCGCGGTTGTTTCCGCATCTGAACGTCGCGCAGAACCTCGACTATGGCCGGCGCATGAACCGCCTCGCGCATGATCCGGCGCAGGAGAAACGCATCGTCGATCTGCTCGACATCGGCGCCCTGCTCGACCGCCGGCCCGGAAAGCTCTCCGGCGGCGAGCGCCAGCGCGTCGCGCTCGGACGCGCGCTGTTGTCCAGGCCGCGGCTGCTGCTGCTGGATGAGCCGCTCGGAGCGCTCGACGAGGGCCGCAAGCTCGAGATCCTGCCCTATCTGGTGCGGCTGCGCGACGAGGCCAACGTGCCCATGGTCTATGTCAGCCACGACGCCACCGAACTTCGCCAACTCGCCACCCAGATCGTGATGCTGCGCCAGGGCCGCGTGACATCGTCCGGCGGGGTGAAGGTGCTGACGTGAGAAGGCGATCTTGCTTGAGGCACCTCACCTGCCTCAACTTCCGCTGTCATTCCCCGCGAAAGCGGGGAATCCGGTACGCCGCGGCCTCTCAATAAAATAACTGGCGCCTCTGGAATACTGGATTGCCCGCTTTCGCGGGCAATGACAGCGAGATTGCGTAACGCTTACCACCCTCTCTCAACATTGCGCACGTCGCCGGTGTTGGCATCGACATAGACCTCCATCCAGCGGCCCGCGCGGTCACGGCCCTGGATTTGCCATTCGTCGCCGAGGAACTGGGTGTTCGAGACGGTCCTGATGCCGATGTTGGTAGCGATGCCGAGCGCGGCCTCCATCGAGACCTGGTCACCGGAATCGAAGGCCAAGGCAGGCGCCGACGCGCCGAGCGCAAGGACCGTGACGATCGGGATGATGAACTTTCGCATGGAACCACTCCTGTTGAGTTGCCACGCGGCTAACAAGGGGCACAGGCGAGCGTTCCGTGTTCCGATCACGATGCGGTGCGCGAATGTTCGGCAAGTCGCGGCGGATTGGTGGCGGTTCCGCACGCTGTCACGCTCCGTCGTCGTCCTGGCGAAAGCCAGGACCCATTACCCAAGGGAGAAGTCGCAGCGGGAGATGGTAACTCCGAGTCCTCGTAAAACTGCCGACAGTGGTTATGGGTCCTGGCTTTCGCCAGGACGACACCGGAGAAGCACGTCGGCATCACGCGCCGTCGCGCGCAGGTAGGCACTAAATCCCCGCCACCGAAATCCACAAATCCGCGAGCTTGCGGCGCAGCGCCTTCATCCGCGTCACCGGCTCGGGCGTCTCCTCGTCCTCGGGCAGGCGCAGGCCGACCACGTTGACGCGGCCGCCGGAGATCGAGCGGGCGACCAGCACGATCTCGTCGAGCGCGAGCTCGGCGCCTTCCTTCGGCGCGCGGTCGAGATGGATGTCGAAATAGTCGGCGAGTGTCAGCTTGCCCTCGTCCTCGCTCACCTTGACGCCGTAGATCGCGGCGAGCTCGGCCAGCGTATGCTCGGCGGAAACCATGAAGTCGCCGAGCAGATGCGGATCGGGCGCGGTGCTCGGCTGCATGTCGACGAAGAAGCGGTCCAGCGACTCGGCCTTTTCCGGCGGCGCCAGCAGGTAGATGTAGTCGCCCGGCGCGATCGGGTCGGCCTCCGTCGGAGTCAAAATGTTCTCGTTGCGGATGACAAGCGTCGGCTTCGACCAGGACGGGATCAGGCCGCGGCGGAAATACAGGCTCTTGGGCCGCACGGCATAGCCGACGAGTTGCTGCTCGAGCTGCCCGGGCAGGTCCAATTCCACGCGGCGTGGGCCGCGTTCGCTGCGCGGCAGCGCGACATGCAGCTGCCGCGCAGCGGGCGCCAGCGTCCAGCCTTGCAAGAGCAGCGAGATGATGACGACCACGAAGGCGACGTCGAAATAGAGATAGGCCTTCGACAGCCCGACCAGCATCGGGATCGAGGCCAGGAAGATCGCGACCGCGCCGCGCAGGCCGGTCCAGGCGATGAAGACCTTTTCCCGCCAGTTGAAGCGGAACGGCGCAAGGCACAGGAACACCGCGAGCGGCCGTGCGACCAGCATCAGGACCAGCGCGACGGCGATCGCGGGCACGGCGCTGGAACCGAGCCGCTGCGGCGAGACCAGCAGGCCCAACAAAACGAACATCACGATCTGTGCGAGCCAGGTCGCGGCGTCCAGGAACGTCACCACCGAATTATGTGCGCGGGTCGGCCGGTTGCCGATGATGATGCCGGCGAGATAGACCGCGAGGAACCCCGAGGCGTGCATGATCTGCGAGCCGCCGAAGATGACGAGCGCGGCTGTGGTCACGAACGGCGCATGCAGGCCCTGCGGCAGCGCCACCTGATTGAGCGCGATCACCACCAGCCGGCCGCCGATCACGCCGACGATCGCGCCCAGCACGGCCTCCTGGACGAACTCCATCAAGACGTGCCCAGGCGAGCTCGATCCCAGCGAGATATATTCGACCAGCATCAGGGTGAGGAAGATCGCAAAGGGATCGTTGGTGCCGGATTCCGCCTCCAGCGTCGCGCCGACGCGCGGACGCAGGCGCAGGCCTTGCGTGTGCACCAGCAGGAACACCGCGGCGGCATCGGTCGAGGCGACGACGGCGCCGACCAGCAGCGACTCGGCCCAGTTGAGATCGAGCGCATATTTTGCGAACGGCGCCGTGATCAGCGCGGTCAGCAGCACCCCGACGGTCGCGAGCACCACGGACGGCGCCAGCACCGTGCGGATGCTCTGGAAGCGCGTACGCAGGCCGCCGTCGAACAGAATCAGCGCGAGGGCCACCGAGCCGACCAGGTAGGTCGTCCGCACGTCGTCGAACTGGAGCTGCCCGGGGCCGGAATCGCCGGCCAGCATGCCGATGACGAGGAAGACCAGCAGCAGGGGCGCGCCGAAGCGCAACGCGAGCAAGCTCGACAGGATGCCCGCCATCACCAGGACGGCGCCGAGCAGGATCGCGATGCTGACCGAGTCGAGGGACGCCATCCGTCGTCACGTGGGAGAGGAAATCATTGTAAAACCATCCTTATCGTCGCCACACTTGCCCGCCAACCCATTTCTGCCGCTCGCGGCAATCTGCCCGCATTTTACGGCCTTAACTCGCATCGCGTGCCGGTGTATCGATGGCCCGGCCGCACCCTTTGTGGGAATCTGCCGCTGCCGCGAATCAAACCCGCCCGATCTGCCAACGAAACCTCGCCACTGACATGGACCTCAAAGACCTCATGGAGTTCTTGCAGACGACGGCGCGCAGCGTCGGCGCCGAGATCGCCTCGCCCTGGTTCTACCTGCAATTCGGCCTGATGCTGGGAGCGGCCGGGATCGCCTGGGCCTCCGAGGCGGCCATCCGCAACCGCATCGACATGACGTCGCTGGCGATGCGTTGGCCGCTGCCGCTGCGCCACTTCATCCGCGTGCTGGTCGGCAGCGCATCCACGGCGGTCTTCACCTTCCTGGTCATCGTCGAGCGCGTGGTGATGTCCCACGCAACCTGGCCGAGCCGCAGCTATCTGTTGATGGTCGCCGCAAAGCTCGGCCTCGCCTGGCTCGTGATCCGGCTTGTGACCTCGGTGCTGCGCAACGCCTTCATCGTCAAGCTGGTGTCGGTCACGGCGTGGTTCGTCGCGGCCCTTTCCATCATCGGCCAGCTGGATGCGACGGTCGATCTGCTCGACTCCTTCGCGATCGTGCTCGGCGGCTTGCGGCTGACGCCGCTGCTGCTGATCAAGGCAGGCGCGCTCCTGATCATCGCGCTCTGGCTCACCAACATCGCCAGCAATTTCGCCGAGAGCCGGATCAACTCTACGGCCGACCTGACCCCGTCGGTCCAGGTGCTGCTGATCAAGATCATCCGCATCGGGCTTTTGACGGTGGCCGTCGTAATCGCGCTCGACGCCGTCGGCATCAACCTGTCGGCGCTCGCGGTGTTCTCCGGCGCTGTCGGCGTCGGTATCGGTATCGGCCTCCAAAAGATCGTCGCGAACTTCATCTCCGGCATCATCCTGCTCGCGGACAAGTCGGTGAAGCCCGGCGACCTCGTCACGATCGGCGACAATACCGGGCGCATCAGCGCGATGAAGACGCGCTATATTTCCGTCGCTGCTGGCGACGGCCGCGAATTCCTGGTGCCGAACGAAGATCTGGTGACGCAGAAGGTCGTCAACTGGACCTACACCGACAAGAACACGCTGGTGAAGATCGCCTTCGGCACCAATTACGACGCCGATCCGCGGCTCGTCTGCAAGCTCGCCGCCGAAACCGCCACAGCACATCCGCGTGCGCAGAAGGGCAAGCCGCCGAATTGCATCCTGACCGAATTCGCGGAGGCCGGGATGAAGTTCTCGCTGACCTTCTGGATCGCCGACCCCGACGGCATGGACAACGTCAAGAGCGACGTGATGCTGGCGCTATGGGACGCCTTCAAGCGCGAGGGCATCCGGGTTCCCTACCCGGTGCGGGAAATCCGGGTCCGCGGCGGCGCACTGCCGGTCGAAACCACCGTAGAAGTCCCGAGTTGAGGCAGCTTTTCGCCGCAAGGCGGCCAAGCTTGGCTTGCATGAAGGCCCGCGATCATTAAATTAGGGCCAGAAATCAAACGCTTCCGCCGAAAAGATTACCTTTCATGAGCTACGTCGAAGCCACCGATACTTCCTTGCGCAAGACCGGACAGATCAAGCTGCATGGCCCGAACGCGTTCGTCGGCATGCGCAAGGCAGGCGCGCTGGTGGCCAAGTGTCTTGATGAGCTCACCGACATCGTCGGCCCGGGCGTGCCGACATCGCGCATCGACGAGTTCGTCCGCGAGTTCGCCTTCAGCCATGGTGCCTATCCGGCGACGCTGATGTATCGCGGCTATCGCTACTCGACCTGCACCTCGCTCAACCATGTGGTCTGCCACGGCATGCCCGGCGACCGGCCGCTGAAGGAAGGCGACATCGTCAACATCGACGTCACCTTCATCGTCGATGGCTGGTACGGCGACTCGAGCCGCATGTATGCGATCGGCCCGATCGCGCGGAAGGCCGAGCGACTGATCGAAGTGACCTATGAGGCGATGATGCGCGGCATCGCCGCCGTGAAGCCCGGCGCCACGACCGGCGACATCGGCCACGCCATCCAGAGCTTCGTCGAGCCGCAGGGCATGAGTGTGGTGCGTGATTTCTGCGGCCATGGTCTCGGCCGCATGTTCCATGACGAGCCGAACATCATCCATATCGGCCGGCCCGGCGAAGGCGTGCAGCTCAAGCCCGGCATGTTCTTCACCATCGAGCCGATGATCAATCTCGGCAAGCCCCACGTGAAGATTCTGTCCGACGGCTGGACCGCGGTCACCCGCGACCGCTCGCTGTCGGCGCAGTTCGAGCACTCCGTCGGCGTGACCGCCACCGGCGTCGAGATCTTCACGCTGTCGGAGCGGCACGGCGAGAAGCAGGTGGCGTGATCGCCCGCTGATCGTGTCGCGAGGCACCCTGGAACGCGCGGAAGTCGTCTGATAGAGATCGGCAGCGCTGGCGCCGCGAGCTAGCGGCGCGGCTGGGGTTCATGGTGAATGTGGTTCAAGGTCGAGCAGAACCGCTCGTCGGTCGGCCAGAAATATGTGGTTCGTTGCAACTCCGAAGTTGCCGGCAAGCCGGTGATCGAGGAGCGATCGGTCAAAGGGATGGCCGAGGCCCGCAAGGCCGCTGAAATTCTCGCATCGTCGCTCAACGTGACGGCAACAGTGTATGGCACCGATGCCGACGGCGAGTTCGTTCATGGCGTCTACGAGGTCAGCGAAGGCGCCGCTGTAGCCAGCGACCCGCTCATCAAGCGGCTCTACGCCGAATCCGCCGCAGCATCGTTGACGCTGAAGGACCAGCTACTCACCGAGATACCGGAAGACACCATCAAGGGCTTTGCGACAATGTCCGCCGCCCTTGGTTACATCGTGGCTCAGCATAAGCAGATCAAACGCTCGGCGACGCCGCAGATCGGCTATTCGGCCCTGTTCCGCATCTTCTGCGGCGGCAAAGACCCGAGCACGCTGTCGCTGCCCGCCGACGACGCCACGATCGCAATCCTGACCCGGAAACTGGGAGATCTTCCTGGCTGGATGTGGCTGAGCGACCTTCCCGGTTTCGGCTCTGCCGATCGCAACGCCGTCATCCCGGGCCGGCGCGCGAACAAGATCACCCTCACCATCGACGGCGAGTTGCAGGTGATACGGCCGCGCAGCGTTTTTCGGGGCACGGTCCCGGAAACGGGCGCGCAGTTCATGCTCGTGGTTCAGATGGCAGACCGCCATGTATACGGCCAGTCCCCCCTTGATAGCGTCGGATTGATCTATCGCGAACAGGACGAGGCGGCCGTCGTGTCGCTGGTACGTCAGCTGCTGCGCGAGTCGAACCCATTCAAAGGCCGGGTGGTGCTCATCAACCGCGACCTTCGGACTGTCCGCTCGCGCATGTCAGACCGCTCCTGGAACGATGTGATCCCCCATGAGCACGCCCGTCGTGAACTCGACTTCATCGCCGCGTCGATCCGCAACCGCGACATGTTGAAAACGGAAGGTCTCAGCATCAGGCGCGGACTTCTTCTCTCGGGCCCGCCCGGCGATGGAAAGTCGACGGCGATCGAGTGCTTCGTCAACGACGTCGCCGGCGAGGCCACGATTCTGGTCGTCGAAGCGGTCGAACACATCCGCGCGATTTACCATCTGGCCCAAGCGCTGGCCCCGGCCGTCGTCATCCTCGAAGACCTCGATCTCATGACCAAGAGCCGGCAAAATCCCTATGCTCTTGCGGGTACCAACAAGGACGACGTCACCGGTGAGCTGCTTCAGGTTCTGTCCGGAGGCTCTGCGTATGACGACATCGTTACAATCGCCACGACGAATCATCCGGAAGCAATCGACGAAGCGCTGGCAAAGCGAGCCGGGCGCTTCGATGCGCATATCCGGATGGGCTATCCCAGCGACGCCGACAAGCAACGCATCCTCGACCTTTATCTGGACCGATTCGACGTCAACGACGAATTGACGAGACGCCGACTGCAACAGACCCTGACCCGCGACCTGGGGCGGCTGCACCTCGTTCCCGCGCATATCGAGGAATTCGTAAAGGCCGGCATCAAGCGGGCGCGCCTCGCCCGGCGCCCGCCGGAATATCTGGACTTCGAGCCAGGCATCGAGGCCACCAAGTCAATCGCGACCCAAAAGCCGGCAACGTCTTGAGCGGTAACGACACGGCGAGAAGCAAATTGGCTGATCTCCCGCCACCGCCTCCGCCGCATCGCCTATCGCCGACGAAATGACGATGGCGGCCGCTTGTAGGTCGCGGCAAAGGCATCGTTGAACCGCCGAACGCTGCCGAAGCCGGCAGCGAAGGCAATCTCCGCCAAATTCATGTCGGTCTGGTCGATCAGGCGCTTGGCTTCCTGCACGCGGCGCGTTGCTGCGATCTCGCTCGGGCTCGCGCCGGCATGGCGCATGAACAGGCGCAGGAGATGGCGCGGCCCGACGCCAAGGGCTTCGGCAAGCTCCGTCATCGACGCCCGATCCAGAAAGCCGTCATTGATCAGGCGCATCCCGCGCGCCACGGTGGTGGCTGTTCCCATCCAGGCCGGCGAGCCCGGCGCCGTTTCCGACCGGCAGCGCAGGCACGGGCGAAAGCCGGCTCGCTCGGCGGCGGCTGCGGTCGCATAGAAGGTGACGTTCTCGGAGCGCGCCGGACGAACCGGGCAGACCGGCCGGCAGTAGATGCGCGTCGAGCGAACGCCGGAAAAGAACAACCCGTCGAAGGCGCGGGCACGCGCCAGCCGCGCCCGATCGCAGGTCTCCCAGTCGAGATGCGGTGGCAGTGTCTGCCGGTGCACCAAAGCCTTCGCCATGGCGGGATAATAGTTTCAGCACAGCCCGCCGAGTAGCTGAAATCGGACTCGATCGGTCGATGAGGTCCGAATCCAGCCAGCCTGCGCCGCCGCTTGGGGATCATGGTGCCGAAACATCCCGGAGCAAATGGCATGAGCACACAGGCGCAACAGGCAACGTCGGGGCAAACCTCTCTCGCGTTCGAGATCGGGCTCCTGCTGCTTCTCTCACTGATCTGGGGCAGCTCGTTTACGCTGATCAAGGTCGCGATCCCCACGATTCCGCCATTCACGATGGTTGCCGTTCGCGTGGCGATCGCGGCCATTCTCCTGGTCCTGATCGCTCGCGCGCAGAGACACGCCCTTCCTCGCCAGCTATCGGTGTGGGCGGCTTTTTTCGTGCAGGGGCTGCTGCAAAGCGCGCTGCCGTTCACCCTGATCAGTTGGGGCGAGCTGCACATCGCGAGCGGTCTCGCCGGCGTGCTCAATGCGACCCCGCCGATGTTCGTGCTCGCGATCGCGCTAATGACCGGGCGCGGACGACTGGCGATCAGCGGCCAGAAGATCATCGGCGTCGGCCTCGGCCTCGCCGGTGTCGCCATGACGATGGGCATCGATGCGCTGTCCGGGATCGGCACGGCGGCGCCACTGGCGCAGATGGCCGTGCTCGGCGCGAGCTTCTGCTACGCACTCGCGCCAATATGGGGCCAGCGATTCTCGAACCTCCCCGCAATCGTCACCGCGGCCGGCGCCATGAGCTGCGCCGCGCTCCTGATGCTCCCCGTCGCAGCCATCCTCGAACGGCCCTGGACGCTGGCGTCGCCGCCGGCGCAGGCGATCGCGGCGGTGATCGCGCTCGCGGTGGTCTGCACGGCCTTCGCGATGGTGATCTATTTCCACCTGATCCACACGATCGGCCCGCTCGGCACGACCAGCGGGAGCTACCTGCGCGCAGGCTTTGCGGTGGCGCTCGGCACCGCATGGCTCGGCGAGCGCTTTACATGGTCAATTGCTGCCGGAATGGCGCTCATTCTCACCGGCGTCGTTGCCGTCACGGTGCCCCTGCCGGCGCGAAACAGCGGGAAACCTCCGGGCTGATTATCGCCATCTTCGAAGCCTGATCTTGCCATTCCGTTCGCCGATGACAATCTGTCGTCAGAGCAACAGGAGAGATTTTGGTGAGTAGGTCGTGGACCGAGAGAGACTGAATACTTCGCATCGCAAGGAGATGAGGATTTGGAAACTACTCCATCTGAATTGAGCGCTCTTCGGAGCAGCATCGACAATCTGGACGCAGCGCTGGTTCACATCCTCGCGGAACGCTTTAGGTGTACTCGGCGGGTCGGAGAACTAAAAGCACAGCTTCAATTGCCCGCCGCAGATCCAGTTCGCGAGGAACAGCAGATCGAAAGACTGCGTGCGCTAGCGCAAGACGCTAATCTTGACCCTGATTTTGCCCAGAAGTTCCTCGCGTTTATTATCAAAGAAGTGATCCGGCATCACGACCTTGCGCGTGAAGTGACGAGCGACGTGTAGAGCTTTCTCGGTCAACATCAGACGCATCGTCCATCGAAACGGCTGGGGGCCGCTTGCAAGCCGCCAGATTTCGTTTCGTTCGCGCTGGCAACCAGATATTCAAGGCTATGCGAAGGAGAAAAGCAGATGGGCTACAATACCGAACTCGAAAACAGAATTGTTGAAGTGCCCGTCAACGCAACAGGAGAAACGAAGTGAGCACGTCGACGCGCCGTGGCTTTCTCGGATTTGTATCGGCCAGTGCCGCAGGCCTGCTGCCAACCCGCGCGCAGGCGGCGTCCGAGCCCGCCGCGGCCTCGGATGAGCCGGCCTGCATCCTGACGCCGCAGGCAGAGGAAGGGCCGTTCTATGCCGATCCAAAGCTGCTGCGGACAGACATCACCGAGGGCAAGCAAGGCATTCCCCTCACGCTGCGGCTGCGTGTGATCGAGGCCGGGCCCTGCACAGCGATCAGGGGCGCCCGCGTCGACATCTGGCATTGCGACGCAAAGGGCCTCTATTCGGCGTTTCCGGGCCAGAGTGATAGCCACAACGTGGACGCGACCGGCAAGACGTTTTTGCGCGGCACTCAAGCGACTGACTACGCCGGCTGGGTCACGTTCAACACGATCTATCCCGGCTGGTATGACGGCCGCACCACGCATATCCATTTCAAGGTTTTCCTCGACGAGAAAAACGTGCTGACCGGGCAGACCTTCCTGCCCGACGCGCTGAACGAGTTCATCTACACCAACGTGCCCGCCTACAAGGACCGCGCGCGGCAACGCACGATCATCAACGCCAACGACATGGTGATCGAGCGCTCCGATCCCGAGCATCGCGCCTTCTGCGCGGTGAAGGAGGAGCGCGACCGTTACGTGGCGAGCTTGACGCTCGGCGTCGACCGCCGCGTCGACGCGACGGTCGGGCGCGCCGGCCCGCCACCGCCGCCACCCGGTTCGCGCGGCGGACCTCCGCCCGCGGGCGGGCCGATGTTCGGCCGTCAGATCAAGGACCGGCTTGCCGCGCTGGTGCCGGGGCTGAAGCCGGGCCGCTGAACGCGATCGCAATTGGTTTAACTGATCAACTCTCGTCTTCTGGCCAGTCTCTGCGCCTAAGTTCGTACTCGGCTTCGGAACGTCGTTGCTCAGATGCGATTTCACGATCCAGCGCGCGAATGTGGGCTTCAGCAAAAGCCCTGACCTTCGGCCGCGAGTCAGAAAGCCACGGCTGGATCTCGTCTTTCTTGCGCTGGTAAGCTTGAACCATACCGAACTCGCCTCTTACCACGCCCGTGCTATCGAGTATCATCTGGACTTGGCCAATTCTCTTGTCGCCATCGGGAAGCACGCCTATCAAAGATTTGCATAAGTCGTGCAAAAACGTTCCGCCGCTGTAGGCCCGAAGAAGGCTCAAGACAAAATTTATATCATCGTCGACACCACGTTCAACGAGCGCGAGCAACTCTGCTTCGTAGTCTTTTGTAATCCCGGGGAAGATGTTCTGCAGTAGTCGTCCACCCGTGTAAGTGAACTGAAGAATACCAGCTTTGCGCGGCTTGAACGACTTGCTTGGGTTCTTGAGCAAGCAACTTGCCCAAGTCTACCATGTGGTAGGGCACCGCCTCATAGCGCCCCTCGCCCTCGCCTCTTTCCTCGCGATCCAATCGAGCTTTGAGGAAATTCAGAACGAGCTGCGGATATCTGCGCGCAATCGCACTGAGCACACGTTCATCATGATGATCGACTCGATCCCGCAGAACTAAGTTCTCAGTCAAGACTTTGCATTGCTCCTCGGCCAAGGCTTCAAGGAAGGGCCTGAGAGCTGGCAAATACCAAACGCCGTTTACCCATCGCGCATCCTTCATGTCAGTCAGCCTCTGGATGGACGGAATAAAGGTGACATCAACAAGAGAAGTCAGCTGCCGCGCTACTATCGCGACGATCACACCGATAGTCGCAATCGCATCTCTTTGTTGGATGGCCTGCTCGCCGACCTTCGCCACCAACTCTTCCGCAGTATTTGTCGCATACTGAAGATAACGAGCAACGGCATGAAGGTGGCGCCCTTGATCGATCCACTGATCAATAAACGAGAGTGCAATCTGGGGTCGGTCACTCTCGGCAAATCCGGCTAATATTCCAGGTATAAAATTGCCCACCACCGCTTCATGCTGTGTGAGATAGCTGACCATTACGTCGGGATTTCGAGCTGCAACCTGCTTCAAAAACTCTCCGAAGCTGGGGAAGGTCGCAGCATCGTTCGATTTGACCGCCGCACAGAACTCAATGACCTCGAACCACTCATCTGCATTTTCGGCCGTGACCGAGTTTGCATATTCGGTGATCTTACCTGCTCGGTACTTCTGCGCACCTTCAATATCCATTCCGTCTCCGGTCCATTCCAGCGGAAACACGGATTGATATCCAACAAGCGTTTTGAATTTCACGAATTTGTCTATCGCATTCACGCGGTCGCGGAAGCACTCAATCGCCGCGACGAGCGCCTGCGCTTTCGCCGGAATACCACTTCCAAGCTCGCCGGCCGCCATTTCCTTGCTGCGTCGATACAACCACAGGAACTGATGCTCGATATGCTGCAGCATTTCGAACGACTCATCGTTAACGCGATCAAGGAAGAACTCGATTACCTCCTTGGTGTTGTCGAACACCATTGCGATCAAATCATCACTTCCACCGTCCATTGGGAAACGTGTGGCCGTGCTGAGAGCTTGCTCTATCTGCATCTTGTCGACGGGCGAGTCTGCCGTTCGGTATTGGTCGAAAAGGAGCGCCAAAACACCCGCGCGAAAGTCCGTGTACGCAGTTGATGCAGGTACGGCCGCCCGCTCCAGGCTAACGGAATTGAAGTGCCATGTTGTACCCTGCAGATCGGTATCCAGGAACTGACGACACACCGCGGTTATCACGGGCCGCAGCGCATGCTTCTGCGGGTCAGGCAGCCCGCAAATAGCGTCGTAGAGCACCTTCTGCACACCAAAACCGACCTGCCTCCATGCATTGAGATCGTGTTTGGCGAGCGTTTCGACCGACTCGAGGATCCGCTTACGCTCTTCATCTGAGCTCGCGGTGATATAGAGATCGCAGAGCGTACCAAATGTCAGGTCGATATCAACGTACCGGACATTGTCGATCAGCTGCAGGGCCTCATTGGCCACTTGCTCGGCAGTTCGTCCGTCGAAACTACCGAATTCAGTCTCTATCTTGATTGTAGGCGTATCTCTGGCTGCTTTGATCGCGACGGCCGCCAAACGGATTAGTTCGGGAGTGATGGCGGGCACATCGTCGTAGAGCGGGAGAAGATCCTTTCGAATCCGTGAAAGCTGCTCGTAGCGCTCATTATTGTCTTTGGCATTCTCCAGCACTTCGAATGTGCCGCGATCAATCAATGCTTTCCCTGCAAGCAAGCGCTCGTAGTCATGCTGTACTTTCTGAAACTCGTATCCCGCAGGCAGAAGGTACTGGTTCATAATCCTTTCCAAGCGCTTCTTGATGTCAGCAAAGTGCTCGGTACCAAAGCCCCGCATTGGAGCGGGGTGATAAATGATATCGTGTGACGTTTCGGCCCATGCATGGTTCAAAATCGTCTGAAACTGTATCTCACATCGCATACCACGGAATTGGGCATATTCTGGCAGCGCGAGGCGCGTTTCAGTCAATGAGACCAGGTAGTGAATTCCGAAGTAGAGCTGATCGGCCGAGCGTTCTTTTCCCACGGCATGGTGGATTTTCGAACCATCAAAATCGATAACGAAATTCTCGTGAACCAATCGAGAGTTAAGAAACCGATCGACGTCGGTATTGGTGTAAAAAATCACTCTGCATCCCGCGAGATCCTTCAGCTCCTCTTCAATACCGTTGCTAGCTAGTAGTCCCCGCTCAGTGAGCTTACGCCTAAGCGATACAGGGTCCCTGGCACGGGAGGTAATCTGCTGCACCCTGAAGGTGCGCGTCTCGGCATCTATTGCTGATCGGAGGATGGAGACGACCATTTTAGCGAAGAGATCGTAACGCGAGCGACCATCACGTATGAATTCGTCGTAGTTCATTGTGGCAACTGGAAAATGGAGAAAATTTAGGCGCAGGGCTGATCGTAGCATAACGTGAGTCGGCCCTATCGACGGTGAAAAACTCTCGTCTGGCTTGTATTCCTCCCTGACACACTGTCCTAAAATTGCGTTGCTCGTGGCGATTCGCACGAGCGGCGGAATTCATAGCTCGACGCAACGCGCTCTCACTTCCTGACGACATCGCAACCGAACTAATCGCTGCCGGAGACCGAGCAAAGGTACTCACGCACGAGCCAAAGAAGAACTACGCGGAGCTTCTATCACGAAGACTCGCCCAGCGCTTCGCTGATGGGGCGCGCCGGCCCGACGCCTCCACCGGGAGCACGCGGCGGACCTCCGCCGTCAGGCGGGCCGATGTTCGGCCGTCAGATCAAGGACCGGCTTGCCGCGCTGGTGCCGGGGCTGAAGCCGGGCCGCTGAACGCGATCGCAATTGACGGTTGCAAAATCGCGGTTCCGCGGCGAAGCTGCGTGCGATGCCCGCGAAGTCCAGCGACCCCTCCGAGAAGCCCGAACCGCCAGAGCCGCCGCACTATCACGGCCATCGCGAGCGGCTGCGCGAGCGCTTTTACAGCGCCGGCGCGGATGCGCTGAGCGACTACGAGCTGCTGGAGATGGCGCTGTTTCCGGCGCTGCCGCGACGCGACACAAAACCGCTTGCGAAGACGCTGATCAAGACGTTTGGCTCGTTCGCCGAGGTCATCCACGCACCGGTGGCGCGGCTGCGCAAGGTCGAGGGCGTCGGCGAGGCCGCGATCAACCAGCTCAAGCTGATCGCGGCAGCGGCAAGCCGCGTGACCAAGGGCGAGGTAAAGAGCCGCAATGCGCTGTCGTCCTGGAACGAGGTGATCGACTATTGCCGCTCCAGCATGGCCTTCGCCGACAAGGAGCAGTTTCGCTTGCTCTTTCTCGACAAGCGCAACCAGCTCATCGCTGATGAAGTGCAGCAGACCGGCACCGTCGACCACACCCCGGTCTATCCGCGCGAGGTGATCAAGCGCGCGCTGGAATTATCGGCGACTGCGCTGATCCTGGTCCACAATCACCCGAGCGGCGATCCGTCACCCTCGCAGGCCGATATCCAGATGACCAAGGCGATCATCGAGATCGCAAAGCCGCTGGGGATTGCCGTGCACGACCACATCATCGTAGGCAAAGGCGGGCATGCGAGCCTGCGCGGCTTGCGCTTGATCTGAAGACCTTCCAAACAAGTGATGAGATGAAATGAGCGACTGGCTGCATAACCTGCCGGTGCCGTGGATGGCGCTGGTGATTTTCGGCTTCACCTATTTTCTGGCCGCGACGGTGTTCGCGGCGGTCATGGTGTTCGCGACGGAGGCGCGGACGAAATCGCTGAAGACGATCTCGCCGGGCATGTTGCCGGTGCTCGGCATCATCTTCGGCCTGTTCGTTGCCTTCACGGCGGCGCAGGTGTGGGGCGACAGCGATCGCGCCAGCGCCGCGGTGAGCCGCGAGGCCAGTGCCTTGAGGAGCGTCAGCTGCTCGCCGCCGGCCTGCCAGCGGAGCAGGACGCGCACCTGCGCGGACTGGTGCGAGACTATGTCGGGCAGGCCGCCACCGTGGAGTGGCCGATGATGGCGCAGCGGGAGGTCTCCCTGAAAGCGACGCCGTCGGCGCTTGCCGAAGCCTTGCAGCTCGTCGTCGCGATGACGCCGCAGGGCACGGGTCAGGCGACCGTGCAGCGCGAGCTCATCAACGCGCTGGAGCAGGCGCTGGATGCGCGCCGGCAGCGCATCATCATCAGCCTTACCGCGGTGAATGCCGTCAAATGGTGGTGTCTTTATTTGCAGGCGGCGTGTGCGCTTGTGGTGATAGGCCTCGTCCATTGCGACAACCGCCTCGCGGCGACAATCGCGATGGGCCTGTTTGCGACCGGCGTTTCGGCATCCGTGCTCCTGATCGCCGCGCACGACCGGCCATTCGCAGGCCAGATCTCGATCGGACCCGAGCCGCTGCTCCAGATCATGCCGGAGAAGCCGGACAAGCAGCCTTGAGAGGGTGCGAGCCGAGGACACAGTTCACCTCTCCCGAAGGGAGAGGTCAGATCGCATCGCAAGATGCGATCTGGGTGAGGGGTTACGGTCCTACTGAGCGCTGCGGACCCTCACCCGGATTGCTTCGCAATCCGACCTCTCCCCGCTGGGGAGAGGTGAAGCGGGCAGCCGGCCGCACCTTATTTTATCGCGCTTTCTGGATCCTGCTTTACGAAATCCCCACGATTTCGCGTAGCTGCGGAGCAAGCGCGGGAGTGGAGCAGAGAATAGGATTTCCTTTGCTGATGCCGTCGCCAGCGAAGAAATCATTGATCGATGCGCCCGCCTCGCCGGCGATGACGATGCCCGCCGCGACGTCCCATGCATTGATGTGCAGCTCGAGATAGGCGTCGGTGCGCCCATTCGCGACATGGCAGAGCCCGAGCGCACCCGAGCCGGAGCGCTTCACCGCGCAGCCGGCGGCGTTGCCGCGCTGGAGGACGGCGAGGTAGCGCTCGAAGGGAATGCGGGTCGACCAGCCGAGCTCGACATAGGCGCGCTTGAGGTCCTCGGTGCCCGAGACGGTGATCGGCCGCCCGTTCAGCGTTGCGCCCTGTCCGCGCCGGGCAACGTAGAGCTCGTCCAGCGCCGGTGCGGCCACGATTCCGATGGTGGGAACGTGATTGTGCAGGAATCCGATCGAGATGCACCAGTTGCGGTCGCCGCGGGCGAAGTTCGCGGTGCCATCGATCGGATCGATGATCCAGACCGCATCGCTTGCTGCGCCGCCGCCCTCCTCGCCGATCACCGTATCGGTCGGGAAGAGCACGGCCAGCCGCTGCCGCAGGAAATCCTCGACGGCTCCGTCGGCAACCGTCAGCCAGTCCTGAGCGCCCTTCAGGGTGACGCCGAGGCTGTCCTGCTTGCCGAAATAGTCCAGCGCCAGTCGCCCGGCCTCGGCGACAAGGCCCTGGACGGCATAACGCCGCATTGCAAGATCCGCCGGCGTCATCGTCCAACAACCTCGGTGGGGACCGGGGTGCCAAAGCGCTCCGCAAGATCAGGGATCAACCACGGGAGCAAGACTTCGTCGTCGCTGTTTGGCATGAGCCAGGTCGATTGCGCGTTGGCAGGCATGGTTTCACAAATCCTGGCTTCACAAATCTTGGGTTTCACAAATCTGTTGCATCAGCACGCTACGGATCGATACGTTTATTCCAAGCCGGTCGCGGAATGGAAGGACAATTCCATTCTGGCAGAATGACATCGGCGTGGAGGGAACGAATCGTGCAGGCGGAAACGCATGGCGTGTCGAGCGCCGGCGCGGCTATCCAGGTGCGGGACCTGCACGTTGCCTATGGCGGCACGCCAGTGCTGCACGGCGTCAGCCTCGACTTTGCCCCCGGCAGCTTCACCGCTCTCCTGGGCTCCTCCGGCTGCGGCAAGACCACCCTTCTTCGCGCATTGTGCGGCTTCGTGCCGGTGCGCTCCGGCTCGATCGTGGTCGGTGACCGTGACGTCGCTCTGCTGCCACCGGAGAAGCGCGACATGGCGATGGTGTTTCAATCCTACGCGCTGTGGCCGCATATGACCGTGCTGCAGAACATCGGCTACGGGCTGAAGCTACGGGGCACCGCCAAGGCCGAGATCGCTGCCAAGGTGGCCTCGCTGCTCACGATGCTGGGCCTGGGCGGCTACGAGCAGCGCAAGGTCACGGCGCTGTCGGGCGGGCAGCGGCAGCGCGTCGCGCTCGGCCGGGCGCTTGCGGTCGACCCCCGCATCCTGCTGCTCGACGAGCCGCTGTCCAATCTCGACGCCAAGATCCGGATGGCGATGCGCCACGAGATCCGCGCGATTCAGCAGCGGCTCGGCGTCACGGCCATCCACGTCACGCATGATCGCGAGGAAGCCATGACCATGGCGGACCGGCTCGTCATCATGCAGGCGGGCCGGATCGCCCAGGTCGGCACACCCGAGGAGGTCTACGATCGGCCGGCGAGCGCCTTTATCGCCAATTTCATGGGTGCGGAGAACGTCCTGCCCGTGCATGTCGTGCGCAACGAGGACGGGACGGCCGTCAGTGCCGGACACGCGGTCGCCCGGCTCGCGCACGACGATGCCACGGCGCTGCCCACGGGCGAGGCCGTAGCCTATTTCCGCGACGACGTCGCAAGCCTCGCGGCGCCCGATGCGATGCCACAGGGCGATCTCCTCGTGCCCGGGCGCATCGCCGCGCGCAGCTATCCCGGCGGCCTCTATCGCTATCGCGTCGAGGCGGTCGGGCGACAGATCACGGTCGACGACGCAGCACGCCATGAACCGGGCGCCGCCGTCGGCCTGCGCATCCCGTTGCGACGTCTTCACATCTTTCCCGCGGCCGAAGCCGCCACCGCCGCCTGACCAGGAGCCAGACCCATGCGCATTCTCAACCTAGCCTGCTCCCTTGCGGCGCTGCTCTCAGCGTCGCCTCTCGCCGCACAGACCCTCAATGTCGCCTCGGCCGGCGACCAGAATATGGTCGACTACGTCAAGGACTATCTCGGCCCGATGTTCGAGAAGAGCCATCCCGGCGTGAAGGTCGTCTCCGTCGGCACCGGTCCCGGCGATGCCGGCTCCCAGAAGATCTTTGAGAAGCTCGACGCGCAGAAAGGCGCCGCGACCACCGATTTCGACGTGGTCGTGATCCACCAGAAGGCCGCCGGGACGATGGTGAAGCAAGGGCTGCTCGCGAAATACACGGACAAGGTCGACACCGCGAAACTGGTTTCCAGCGAGACCGCCAAGAACTCGCTCGGCGCCGACGTCTCGGGCTACGTCATCCCGATGTTCCAGTCGCAGACCGCGCTCGCCTACAATGCCGATATGCTCAAGACCCCGCCCGACAACTTCGCCGAGCTCAAGGAGTGGGTGAAAAAGAACCCCAAGCAGTTCGGCTACAATGGCATCAAGGGCGGCATGTCCGGCGTGGCTTTCGTCGCCGGCTGGATCTATGCCTTCGGCGGCGACGCCGGCAAACTGATCGAGGGGCCGTATGACCCGGCCGAGAAGGCCAAGTGGGACACAGCCTTCAGCGAGCTGAAGGACTTCAACAAGAACATCGTCATCACGCCCGGCAATGCCGGCACGCTCGACATGCTCAACCGCGGCGAGATCGCGATGGGCCCGGTCTGGGTCGACATGTTCTATTCCTGGCAGGCTGACGGCAAGCTGCCGCCCAACATGAAGCTCAAGCTCGCCTCGCCCGGCATGCCCGGGCAGCCGATGTACTACGCCGTGCCGGAGAAGGCGGCGCAGCCGAAGCTCGCAGAGGAGTTCATCGCGCTCGCCACCAGCCCGCAGGTCCAGGCGGACGGCATCGTCAAGAAGTTCAACTGGTATCCGGGCATCGACGCCAAGAACCTCGAAGGCAAGCTCGACAAGGCGGCGTGGGACAAGCTCTTCACCGACATCACCCCGGCCGACCTGTCCAAGAACGCGAAACCCTTCCCGATCGCGCCCTATTTCAACGACATTCTCGAGGGCTACGAGAAGAAGGTCGCGAACTGAGGAGACGCGTTGCGGAATGGCGTCCGGAACGCCGCGCCATATCATGAGCCTGTCCCAGCGCCAGCTCGCCTTGCTGCTGATCGCGCCGGGACTCGCGCTCGTCGCGGCGCTGTTCCTCTATCCGCTCTGCTTCTCTCTCGTCACGGCCTTCACCGCTCCTGAGGGAGGGTTCTCCCTGCAGGCCTTCGGCAAGGCCTTCGAACTCTATTCCGGCGACATCCTCTTCACGATCGTCATCGTGGTGAGCTCCTGCGCGTTGACGGCGCTGGCGGCGATCGCCATCGCCGGCACGCTGACGCTCGGCGAGAACCCATGGGTCGTCGGAACGCTGCGCGCGCTCTACCGCTGGCCCCTGTTCATTCCCTTCATCGTGGCCGCGCAGTGCATGCGCACCTTCCTCGCCAAAAACGGGTTGATGAACAATACCTTCGTCTCGCTCGGCCTGCTGGAGCCGTTGCAGGCAGTGAGCTATCTCGACTGGCGCGGGATCATCGTCACCTTCGTGTGGAAGCAGACCCCGTTCGTCGCCCTGCTGCTGGCCGGCGCGCTGGCCTCGCTCGACCGCGCGACCCTCGAGGCCGGGCGCAATCTCGGCGCCTCGCGGCTCAGGGTTCTGATCGAGCTGGCGCTGCCGCAGGCGATGCCGACGCTGCTCGTCGCGCTCGTCCTGTCGTTCGTGACGATGCTCTCGGTGCTCTCGGTGCCGATGATGGTGGCCGGCTCGCAACCGACCATGCTGACCGTCGACATGGCCTTCCGCATCAACGCCTATGGCGACTATGCCACGGCGAATGCACTCGGCGTCATCACCTACCTGATCAGCGCCGGCGCTGCGATCCTCTATCTCCGGCACGGCATGGCGAAGGAGGGCGCGCCATGAGCCGCGTCGCATCCTTGCTGCGCGCTGCGCTGGCGGCCGTTCTTCTTGCGGCCTTCGCCTTTGCGCTGATCGGTCCGCTCACCAATCTGGCGCTGTGGTCGGTGGCCGAGCGATGGTATACGCCCTACAAGCTGCCGGTCACCTACGGCACCCGCTACTGGGAGCAGGTGTTCCGCCCGACCGGCGATGCTATGGCCTCGCTCGCGACCTCGGTCTCGATTGCGGTGTTGACGGTCGTCGTCGCGCTCGCGCTCTCCGTGCCGGCCGGCTACGCGCTGGCGCGCCTGAGGCTGCCGGTGCGTTCGCTGTTCATGATCGTGTTCCTGCTGCCCCAGGCCTTTCCCTCGGTGGCGATCTACATCAACGTGGCGCGGATCTTCTATGGCCTCGGCATCAACGGCACGGTGCTCGGCGTCGTGCTGGTCCACGCCGCTCACGGCCTGGTCTATTCCGTGTGGATCGCGGCCGCGGCTTTCGCGGCAGTCGACAGGGATCTCGAACTCGCGGCCCGGAACATCGGCGCCTCGCCGCTGCGCACCTTCTTCACGGTGACGCTCCCCCTGGCCGCGCCGGGTGTCATCGCCAGCGGCATCTTCGTCTTCCTGGAATCACTGGACGAGTTCACCGGCACGTTCTTCGTCGGCGTTCCGCAAGTCACGACGCTGCCGCTTTTGCTCTACAATGCGGCGATGGGCGGAAACTACCAGGTCGCCTCGATCACGGCACTGATCCTCCTGGTGCCATCCGTGCTGTTCATGCTCTTCATCGAGCGCTTTCTGCGCGCGGACGTTCTGGCGAAGGTGGGGGCATAGAACCTCGTCGCAAAGTCGTCAGGGTCGCCGTGCACGACCACATCATTGTCGACCGAGCTGGGCATGCGAGCCTGCGGGGATATGGGCCGATGCAGATGATCCGCCGGCCATTTACCATCTATTAACTCGTCGTTTGTGAAGAACGTTTCTGAGCACCGTTTTACGCAAGGTGTGGTTGCGATAGGTGGCGACAGAGTATCCAT
>NZ_JBBIAM010000081.1:0-44756 GCF_054185185.1 Bradyrhizobium sp. UFLA05-153 | reverse complement strand
GAGGAGCCCGGTGCGTTAGCAGCGCTCGCCGGGATCTGGGTGGGGGGCGAGGAGCAATCCTCGTCCCTACCACGACCCTCAGCGCCCACTTTGCATAATCAACCCTTTTGCTAGGTCCAACCGCCATAGTTTCAGGTGATCTAATTTTTGCCGGGGACCTCCGGCGCTGGGGATGACAATATGAAGAGAACACTGTTCGCGGTGGCTTCCGTGCTCGTGGGTCTAGCGACTTGCTTCGGCGCCGCAGCGCCAACTGCTGCGCAGCAGTCGCAGGCCAATATCATCTATATCCTGGCCGACGATCTGGGTTGGGCCGATGTCGGATTTCACGGCTCCGACATCCTGACACCCAATATTGATGAGCTCGCAAAGACCGGGGCACGGCTCGAACAATTCTACGTACAGCCCATGTGTACGCCTACGCGAGCGGCTTTGATGACTGGTCGCTATCCCTTACGCTACGGACTGCAAACCTTGGTCATTCCCGCATCTTCGTCCTATGGCCTGCCGACTGATGAATGGCTCCTCCCTCAAGCGCTGAAGGAGGCCGGTTACACAACTGCGATTGTGGGCAAATGGCATCTCGGTCATGCCAAACGCGAGTTTTGGCCAAAGCAACGCGGTTTCGACTATCAGTATGGCGCGCAACTTGGCGAGATCGACTACTTCACGCACTCCGTCCACGGCAAGCTTGATTGGTATCGGGACAACAAGCCAGTCAATGAGAAGGGCTATGTGACGAGCCTGTTGGGCGATGACGCGGTTCGCTTCATCGACGCACAGAACACCAGGAAGCCTTTTTTTTTGTATCTCGCCTTCACTGCACCCCATACGCCCTATCAGGCTCCGCAGGAGTATATCGAGAGGTACAAGCAAATCAGTGACCCTAACCGCCGCACCTATGCTGCGATGATCACGGCCATGGATGACCAGATTGGCCGGGTCGTGAAGGCGCTAGAAAAGAAGGGATTGCGGCAAAACACGATAATCGTTTTCCACGGCGACAATGGCGGCAATCAATCGGCCCATCTGGCGGGCGAGACCGAGGTGAAGGGACCGCTGCCTGCGAGTAACGGGCCTTATCGTGGCGGAAAGGGAGACTTGTACGAGGGAGGCACGCGGGTGTCGTCTCTCATCAACTGGCCGGGCAGGATCAAGCCGGGCACCATCGTCGACCAGATGATGCATGTGGTGGATTACTACCCGACGCTGGCCAAACTTGGCGGCGCGAGCCTCGGCAAGAGCAAGCCGCTTGATGGCTTCGACATGTGGCCGACCATCAGCGATGGCAAAGCATCGCCGCGCGACGAGGTGGTGTACAACGTTGAAATGTTTCGCGGTGCAGTTCGCAAGGGGGATTGGAAACTGGTCTGGCGAACGACGTTGCCATCGAAAATTGAGCTCTTTAACTTGGCGCAAGACCCCTACGAAAAGAGCAACCTTGCAGGGCAAAATCCTGAAAAGGTCGCCGAATTACAGAAGCGAATTGATGGCTTGGCAGCAGAGATGTCGAAATCGCAACTTCTCACCGAAGTCTTTAAGGGCGTTACCAAGGAACTGACCGGTAGGCCCCCGGCATTGCCCGACGAGGATGCGTTCTACGAGCAGGTGGATTGATCTCCAACCGTGTTCTCGGGGTCGCTCGCCCTTCAAGAGGTGATCGAGCAATGTCGGCAGATGGTTGTTCATAGAGATACCGCTCTTGTCCGGTACTGACTGGAAATGGGCCTGAAGACAGTCGGCCTGCTTGGATGCTCCGTCGTTGCGATATTCGGCTGGTTTCAGCCAAACACCTGAGCATCCGCCGATGGCCCTGAGCCGAACAGCGCAAGAGCCACCGCCATGTCGGCTTTCTGCGGGAAAACGGTCGCCACACGATCGTCAGGCCGACCGCTGCTGGTTAAACGCGTGAGGGGACAATAACGCGGCGGTACCGCTACGGATCTTCTTTCACATCAAATATTGTGCGAATTCAAAAATAGCGCTCTCGCCGTGCCTTGCAGTTCTTGCGACCGCTGCTCAGGCGGCAGCTCGGCTTGGGTCGGCTAAAATCCCGGCGGAGGAGGGCGAGGCTGTAGCTCGAGGTCTGACCCGAAAGCGGCGCCAAGTGCCGCAAGGCTGCTGATGGCCCAGCTCGGGCCCATGGTGCGGGTTCATAAGTAGGCGCCCTAGTCGATCGGCCTGAACGTCCCGTCCTTCTGGATCATCGTCAGAAACACCTTTGGCGGTGTGTCGATCATGTGCACGCCGACGGTGATGGTGTTGCCGCTGATGTCGAAGCGGCCGACGTCGTTGATCACCCGTAGCAGCTCGGCGCGCGTCGGGTTCGGCCCCGTCTTCTCCAGTGCGGCGGCCGCAAGGCGCCCGGAGATATAGCCTTCCAGCGACACGAAGTCCGGCGTGAGCGTCGCTTCGAACGCCTTCTGCGCCGCCTGGTAGTCGGCAACGAGCTTTTGCGATGCGTCCCAGGGAAACGGCACGACCTGCGAGACGATGACGCCTTCGCCCTCGGGCCCGAGCTCCTTTGCGAGCGCATTGGCGCCGACGAAGGAGATGTTAACGAAGGTCGGATTGAGACCGCTGCGGTGCACGAGCTTGATGAACTCCGCGCACGGGCCGTAGGTCCCGACCATGACGATGGCTTCGGGCTCGGCGCGCCTGAGCATCCGCCAGGCCGACGCGACGGCCTTGGTGTTGCGCTCAAAGGTGCCTTCGGCGGCAAGCTCGAGGCCGCGCTTGGCGAGCGCGCGTTTCACGCCCAGGAGACCGTCGCGGCCGAAGGCGTCGTCCTGGTAGAAGATCCCGATGCGGCTGAACTTGCGATCCTCGGTGAGATGCTTGATCCAGGCCTCGGCCTCCGCGCCGTAGGAGGCGCGGATGTTGACGACGTTGCTGAGCTCCAGATCGCGCAGGAATTCCGCGCCGCTGAACGGACCGATGAAGGGGATGTTCCTGAGGCTGGTGATCGGGATGGTCGCCATCGCGGTCGGCGTGCCCACCGCGCCGATCAGTGCGAACACCTTGTCCTCGTCGATCAGCCGCAGCGTCTGCGCCACCGATCGGTCGGGATCATAGCCGTCGTCGCGGCTGATCAGTTGCAGCTTGCGCCCTTGGCGTTGATCTCGTTGAAGGCGGCAACGATGCCTTGCCGCAAGCGTAAGCCAAGCGCGGAGGAGGGCCCCTCGAGCGCCGCAGCCTGGCCGAACAGGATCGCGTCGGTGCTGACGCCAGCCTCCTCGCTTCGGGCCGCCGGCGCAACGAATGCAGCCAGCACGACGGCCAGAATGATGCGTGTCGCGGAACGGACTCGTGTCATGGCGAAGCTGATAGGGGATTTGCGGGAATTACGGAAGAACGATAGTGCCACGGTCTCGCTAACCGCAAGGCTGATCGTGCTCCGTATTACTCCGGTGAATCCGTGCAGATTGTTTCCATGATGCAGCGACGTGCGGGGGAAACGTTAACTAAGCTCCGCAGTTGCGGCCGGCGCCGCAGTGAAATTGTGCACTTCTTAACCGAGCCCCATGTCCGATCGTCGTTCTGACGGCTCAACCAGAAGTTCGATCCGTCACGCCAGAGGGACGGCTTAAGAGAGATGGGCGATCGCGATCAGAATGATCAGGATCGGAAGCGCATGATCGCGCGATGGCGTCCTGCGCCGTTGTTCGGGCTCTATCGCCCTGCGCTGGTCGCCGCAATCCTCGGCCTGTCGTTCTCGGTGGTGGGCGCGGCTGCGGTCGCGCGCTGGGAGGACCGCGTCAACAAGGTCGAGTTCGAGAGCGCGGCCGAAACCGAAGCCATCGTCGTGCAGAACGGCATGAACGAATATATCAGCCGGCTCGTGGCGCTGCGTACCCTGTTCGAATCGGCCAACGAGGACGTCTCTCGCAGCGAGTTCGAGACGTTCGCGGGACGGCTGTTCGAGCATCACCCCGGCATGCTCCGCGTCGCATGGTTGCCGCGGATCAACCGCAAGGAGCGTGCCGAATACGAAGCCGCCGCAGTCGCGGACGGTGTGTCCGGCTATCGCATCAAATCGCTTCAGGGCGAGGGCGACGGTTTCACAACCGCGCCGCAGGGCGACGAGTATTTCCCGGTCTTCTATTCCACGCAGCCGAAGACCTCGCCGGTCTACGGCATGGACTACGCGACCATTCCGGATCGCTATGCCGCGATCGAGCGCGCGCGCGACAATGACCGGATCGCGGCGCTGCGCACGCGACTCTACGAGCCGCGGGAAGGCGGCCAGTTGCCGAACGTCCTCGTCGTCGTCCCCGTCTACGCCAAGGGCACCTCGCGCGACACGGTTGCCGATCGCCGCCGCAACCAGGCGGGCGTCATCGTCGCCGTGTTCGATCTGCCGCTGCTGCTGCGCGCCATCCGGACCACGACGGCGGCAAGTCCCGCGATCAGCGTCAACGTCTATCCGCCCTTCACGGGGCAGATCGTCAGCCTGGAGCAGTCGCTGCCGGATTTCGCGTCCTCGGCGACCGCGCCGCAATCGATGAGCGACGTGTCGAAGGGCGTGCACTGGTCGGGTGGCTTGCGTATCGGCGACACCGATTGGCAGGTGCGTGCCGTGCCGACCGCCGGTGGTCCGCTGGAAACCGCTTATGACCGCGCGCTCACGGTGCTGGTCGTCGGCATGCTTCTGACGCTGTCGCTGGCGAGCTACCTCGTGCTCGCGAGCCGCAACTCGCGGCGGCTGTCGCTCGCCAACCGCCGGGTGCTCGAGCTGGCCCAGACCGACATCCTGACGGGGCTGCCGAACCGCGCCTTCTTCCTCGCGCGGCTGGACGAGATCAACCGCCAGATGCGCGAGGACGGGCTGACCTTCTCGATCCTGATGCTCGATCTCGACCGCTTCAAGAACGTCAACGACTCGCTCGGCCACGGCGCCGGCGACCTCTTGCTGCGCCAGGTCGCGCAGCGCCTGAAATCCGCGCTGCGCCAGAACGACGTGCTGGCGCGGCTCGGCGGCGACGAGTTCGCGATCATCCAGGAAGGCTGCGACGATCAGCGGGTGTGCTCGACCGAGCTCGCGGGCCGGATCGCCAAGCTCGTCACCGAGCCGTTCTTCCTGCCCGGCCACCGCGTCGAGATCGGCACCAGCATCGGCATTGCGATCGCGCCGGAGCACGGCAGCAACCAGGAACAGCTTCTGAAGAAGGCGGACCTCGCGCTCTATCGCTCGAAAGGTGCGGGACGCAACTGCTTCACCATCTATGACGAGGCGATGTCGGCCGACCTCGAGGCGCGCAACATGCTCGAGGGTGACTTGCGCGACGCCATCGCGCGCTGTCAGTTCGAGCTGCACTACCAGCCCTTCGTCGACGTCGCCAGCGGCGAGCGCCGCGGCTTCGAGGCACTGGTGCGCTGGCGTCATCCGACGCGCGGGCTGATCCCGCCGGACCAGTTCATTCCGCTCGCGGAGGAGACCGGCTTGATCGTGGCGCTCGGCGAATGGGTGCTGCGGCGCGCCTGCGAGGACGCGGCGTCGTGGCCTTCGGACGCGCGGGTCGCCGTCAACCTGTCACCGGTGCAGTTCAAGGAAGCCGAGCTGTTCGACGTGATCTGCGCGGCGCTGGAAGATTCCGGCCTGCCGCCGGAGCGCCTCGAGATCGAGATCACCGAGTCCGTCCTTTTGGAGCGCGGCATCGAGAACCACGCCTTCATGGAGCGGCTCAAGAGCATCGGCATCGAGCTCGCGCTCGACGATTTCGGCACCGGCTATTCGTCGCTGAGCTACCTGACGGCGTTTCCGTTCGACAAGATCAAGATCGACAAGTCCTTCATCAGCAATCTCAGCTATCGGCCGCGCAGCTCGGCCATCATCTCTTCGATCGTGACGCTGGCGCGCGGCCTCGACATGTCGGTGACCGCCGAGGGCGTCGAGACCAGTGAACAGTTCGAGCGGCTGAAGGGGCTCGGCGTGAATTTCGCGCAAGGCTATCTGCTCGGACGGCCGCAGCCGATCGAACGGATCGCGCCGGAGGCGCCGGTCTCCCGCTCGCAGCTCGACGCGGCCTGAGACGCATCGCCGCGCAAAGGTCCGTCGCATGCAAACGTGGCCCGGGCATGCGCGAAAAGCGCTTGACCCGGACATCCCCGGATGATCGGAAAGATCGTCCAGGGATGAAACCAACACAATGCGGCTTCCGTTCTTCTATGGCTGGGTCGTGGTCGCGGTGACGTTCGTCACCATGGCCATCGGGGTCAACGCGCGCACCGCGTTTTCATTGTTCTTTCCTCCCATAATCTCCGAGTTCGGGTGGGATCGCGGCATCACCGCGGGCGCCTTCTCGTTTGGCTTCGTGGTCTCGGGCGTGGTCAGCCCGCTGATCGGCCGGCTGATGGATCGCGCAGGTCCGCGCGCGGTGATGGAGGTCGGCGTCGCGCTGATGGCGGGCGGCCTCCTGCTGGCGCCGCTGACGAGCCAGCCCTGGCATCTCTATGTCACCATCGGCGTCATGGTCGGCGCCGGCAGCGTCTGCCTCGGCTATTCCGGCCAGTCGCTGTTCCTGCCGAACTGGTTCATCCGCAAGCGTGGCTTCGCCATCGGTATCGCCTTTGCCGGCGTCGGCATCGGCTCGGTGACGCTGCTGCCCTGGGTGCAGCACATGATCGAGCAGAGCGGCTGGCGCACCGCCTGCACTGCGATGGGACTCTTGCTGCTGATCGCGCTAGCGCCGATCAACCTGCTGCTGCGCAAGCGGCCGGAGGATCTCGGTTTGCGGCCGGACGGCGATGCCGCGCCGTCGGCAAGCGCGGCAAAGCCCGTCTCCAACATCGTCGATCCCGTCTGGGCCGGCACCGACTGGACCCTGAAGCTTGCGCTGCGGACGGCGCGGTTCTGGTGGATCGCGCTCGGCTATTTCTGCGGTCTGTACATCTGGTACGCGGTGCAGGTGCACCAGACCAAGTTCCTGCTCGACATCGGCTTCAGCCCGAGCGTCGCAGTGTGGGCGCTCGGCGCCGTCAGCCTGCTCGGCATTCCCGGCCAGATCCTGTTCGGCCATGTCTCGGACCGGATCGGCCGGGAATGGGTCTGGGCGATGAGCTGCACAGGCTTTGCGATCTGCTTTGCTGCGCTGATCGCGCTGAAATTCGAAGCCTCACTCTGGCTCGTCTACCTGATGGTGTTTACGCAAGGGGCTCTCGGCTACGGGCTGACTTCGATCATGGGCGCGGTGGTGTTCGAGATCTTCGGGGGAAGGAATCAGGGCAGCATCTTCGGCATGATCATGCTGGCCGCGCTGGCGGGCGGCGCGGCCGGGCCCTGGGTGACGGGCTTCCTCTATGATCTTGCCGGCGACTACACGCTTGCCTTTGTCATCGCGATGGTCGCGAGCGGACTGTCGGCGTTGTCGATCTGGCAGGCCGCACCTCGCAAGGTGAGGGCGGTCGCAGGCCGGCTGCACAAGCTTCAGCCGGGAACCGGCGCCGCATAGGTCCGCTTCCCTTCGCAATTCCTCGGCTCTTCTTCGCGGAATCTTAAGCATGTCTCATCTTGGCGAGCCCATGCCAGGTTGAGCCAACCTCTTGGACACCATCGGACCGCTAGGCTTGCCGTCCTTGTCGCATCTGGTTGCGACGCGCCCGGGTCCAACGATGTCCGCCAACGATTGCCCTGCGATCGGAACTCCGGAAGTCCTGCTGGCTGCGCTGGAGCTGGCCGAGGACGGCTTTGTCATCGTCGATGCCGACCGCAGGATCACGCATTTCAACGCAGCCGCGGAGCGACTCTGGAAGCTCCCGCGCACGGACGCGCTTGGACGCGATGCCCGCATTCTCGCGCTCAAATGCCTGGGCGAGCCAATCGCGGCGGGGTTTCGCGACGAGATCAGCCTCGTGCGGTGCGACGGCACGCGGATCAGGGCTGCGATATCGCTTTCGTCCATCGGCACAACCCATTACGCGGTCTTCGTTCGCGACGTCACCGAGGAGGCCGAACGCCGCGTGCGGATCGGACTGCTCAACGCCGTGTCCGACCAGACCAATCGCGCGGTGATCATCACCGATACCGAACTGAAGATCCGCTACACCAACGCGGCCTTCGCCACCGTGTTCGGCTATGCCTCCGGTGAGACCGAGGGGCGGCCCGTGAGCGAGCTCGTGGCCGGCCGCCATACCAACCGCAGGGCGCTTGCAAGGCTCGGCAAACGGCTGATGGCGGGTGGCCGCGGCGGCGAAGCCGAGGTGATGCTCTACAGCAAGGATGGCGAGGAGATCTGGGTTGCTGCCAGGATCGACGCCTTCCGCGATCGCAAGGGCCGGGTCAAGCATATCTTCGCCCTGCTCGAGGACATCACCGAAACCAAGCAGCTGCGATCGCTCCAGCAATTGATCACGTGCGCGCTTGCCGACGAGGTGCCGATCACCGAGATCGCCGACCGGCTGTGCCGGCGCGTCGAGGAGATCGCGCCCGATGTCGTCTGCTCGCTGCTTCACGTCGATGCCGCCGGCTTCGTGCATCCGCTCGGCGGTCCCAGCCTTCCCGATGACTATTCACGCGCGCTGGACGGCGTCGCGATCGGACCCGATGTCGGTTCCTGCGGCACGGCCGCCTACTACGGCAAGCCGGTCCTGGCTGTTGATATCGACAGGGATCCGCGCTGGCAGCCCTACAAGGCGATGCCACTGTCGGTCGGCCTGCGCGCCTGCTGGTCGACCCCGGTCAAGGCGAAGGACGGAAGGGTCATCGCCACCTTCGCTTTCTACTACAGGGAGCCGCGCGCACCGAGCCGCTGGCACCGGCGCATCGTCGATGCCTGCGTCAATCTCGGCGCGCTCGCGATCGAGCGCAAGGAAGCGCGCGCGGAGATCGCGCGGCTCGCCTATCACGACATCCTCACCGGCCTGCCGAACCGCGTGCAGCTGCGCCACTTGATCACGGCCGCCATCGACGATTGTCGTCCGGGCAGCCACGTCGCGCTGGCGTTTCTCGATCTCGATCATTTCAAGGACGTCAACGACACGCTCGGCCACGCCGCGGGCGACGAGCTGCTGGTCGAGCTGGCGCATCGCCTGCGCGCGCAGATCGAGCCCAGCGACATGCTCGGCCGGCTCGGCGGCGACGAATTCGTCATCCTGTTGCCGAACCGCGACGCCGAGGGTGCCGCGCGCATCGCGCGCCGGATCACCGAGGCATTGGCCGAGCCGCTGCGGCTCGGCGCGCGGCAGATGCAGATGTCCGCCAGCATCGGCATCAGCCTCTATCCCGATCACGCCACCGATATCGACACGCTGATGCAGCAGGCCGATGCGGCGATGTACAAGGCCAAGCAGGCGGGACGCTCCACCCATCGCTTCTTCAGCGCCGACATGAATGGGCTCGCCGAGCAGCGGCTCGTTCTCACTGCCGCGCTGCGGCGCGCCATCGCGGAGGACAAGCTCAGCCTGCGCTACCAGCCGCAGATCCGCACCATTGACGGCGCCATCCATGGCGTCGAGGCGCTGGCGCGCTGGCATGACGCCGACCTCGGCGAGGTCTTACCGGCCAAATTCATTCCGCTTGCCGAGGAATGCGGCTTGATCGAGCAGATCGGCCTGTGGTCGATCCGCGAGGCGTGCCGCCAGATGGCGGGCTGGCGCTGCGCCGGGCTCGACATCCCCAGCGTGTCGGTCAACCTCTCGCCGATCAATTTCCGCAACGTCGTGCTGGCAAAGCATGTCGGAAACGTCCTCGCCGCGCACGAGCTGCCGCCGGACGCCTTGATGCTCGAGATCACCGAGGGCGCGTTCATGCAGGAGCGGGCGGTTGCGCTCGAGACCATGAAGGCGATCCGCGAACTCGGCGTTGGGCTTTCGCTGGACGATTTCGGCACCGGCTATTCCAGCCTGAGCCGGCTGGCGCATCTGCCGATCCGAGAGCTGAAGATCGACCGCAGTTTTATGCGCGACATCGAAGCTGATGCTGGTGCGCTCGCCATCGCCACCGCCGTCGTCCGCGTCGGTCAGGGCCTCGGCATGACCGTGGTTGCCGAAGGCGTCGAGACCGAGGCGCAGCGCAAGGTGCTCGCCGAGCTCGGCTGCGACGTCGTGCAGGGTTTTCTCTACGCACCGGCGCTGACGCCTGTCGCGTTCGAACGCTGGCTGCTCGATCACAGCGCCGAGCAGGCGAAGGCGATGCACGACCATCTCGATCGCGCGCAGGGCGATGCCAGGCCGGTCAAGCGCACGGCCTGACGCCCCATTGTGCACTCGGCAACCTCAGGCCTTGTGATGGACGGTCTGCAGGCCATAGACCGGCGTCGGGATGCTCTCGTAGCGCGCCTTCAACTGCAGGGAAAGGAATTGCGAGTAATGTCGCGACTGATGCAGATTGCCGCCGTGGAACCATAGGCCTTCCTGCTGCGTCGGCTTCCACATGTTGCGTTGTTCACCTTCCCATGGGCCGGGGTCCTTTGTCGTATCCGAGCCGAGGCCCCAGACCTTGCCGACTTTGTCAGCCATTTCCCGACTCACGAGATCGGCGACAAAGCCATTCATCGAGGTGTAGCCGGTGGCATAGACGATCACGTCCGCAGGCAATTCCTTGCCGTTGTCGAGCCTGACGCCGTTGGGCGTGATTTCCTCGACCTGTCCAGCGAACAGTTTGATTTTGCCGTCAATGATGAGCTGCGAGGCGCCGACGTCGATGTAATAGCCCGAGCCGCGGCGCAGATACTTCATGAATAGTCCGGAATCGTCGTCACCGAAGTCGAGCCTGAAGCCGGTCTTCTCCAGCCCGGCATAGAAGGCGGCATCGTCCTGGCGGATCTTGTCGTAGACCGGTTTCTGAAACTGATTCAAGATCCGATAGGGCAGTGAAGCGAAGATCAGATCGGCCTTCGCCGTGGTCGTTCCGGCGCGGACGGCGCGTTCGGAATAGAGATCGCCGAGCGTCTCCATCAGCGAGTCCGAGCGCACAATGTGGGTTGTCGAACGCTGCACCATCGTTACGTCGATGCCGGCCTCGTACAGCGCAGCGCAGATATCATGAGCCGAATTGTTCGAGCCGATCACCACCACCTTCTTGCCTTTGTAGCCGTCGGAGCCGGGATGACGTGAGGAATGGTGTTGCTCGCCCTTGAAGGTTTCCATGCCTTTGATTTTCGGCATGTTCGGCTTGGCTGACATGCCGGTCGCGAACACAAGCTGCTTGGGCCGCAGCGTGATCTCCTTGCCGTCGCGTTCGACGACGACGGTCCATTCCTTCTTGGTGTCGTCCCAGCTGGCGCGTTTGGCCGTGGTGTTCGTCCAGTAGTTCAGCTCCATGACCTTGGTGTACATTTCCAGCCAATCGCCGATCTTGTCCTTGGGCGAGAACACAGGCCAGTTCTTGGGGAAATCGATATAAGGTAGATGGTCGTACCAGACGGGGTCGTGCAGGCAGAGCGACTTGTAGCGGTTGCGCCAGGAATCCCCGGCGCGTGCGTTTTTTTCGGCGATGATCGTCGGGACCCCGAGCTGGCGCAGTCGAGCCCCGAGCGCAATGCCGCCTTGTCCGCCGCCGATGATAAGCACGTAGGGCTGGGTCTTGAAGCCGAGTTGCTCGACTTCCTCGTCGCGCAGTTCCTTCCAGGTCTTGGCGCCGGGATTGAAGCCGTGCCTGGCGCCGAGTGGCCGGCTGAAGCCAGCCCTTTCCTCATGGCCCTTGAGTTCGGCCATCGTCGTTAGAAGCGTCCAGATCTGGCCGTTCTGCAGTCGGATGAGTCCATATCCGCGCGCGAGCTCGGTCTCGAACGAGATCCAGGACTCGGTCACGCCGCCTGCCTCGGTTGGCGTTTCACCCTCGGCAATCTTCCAGTTGCGCGGCTTCGCATGCGCGAGGCAATGCGCGAGCATGTCGCGGACCTGATCCCGGCCTTCCATGGTCTTGATGTTCCAGGTGAAGGCGACAAGGTCGCGCCAGTAGCATTCCGGAGCGAACATTCCCACGGCGGCGTCGAGATCGCCCGCCGCGAGCGCGGCTTCAAACTTGTCGAGGAAAACCTGAACGCGCGCGGCAAGCGTTGTGTCGAGCATCACTTCCTCCCGGATGTCGTTTGCAATTTTTCTGCGCAGGCAGCGTCACCTTAGCCCAACTATCGCGGGAATCCAGGCTGGTGCGGCGAGGTTCCCGGTCGGATTCAGCGCTTCTCAGCCGCCCCTGTCTCGATACTTGCGCGGCTCGAACGGCTGGCGGCGACCAGGACATCATTCTCGGCGAGGCGCTGTCCAGCGACGAATCTGCGTGCAGCCCGCTCGTGTTTCACAAGGTCAGCTACGTGAGCTTTCAGCACGCTTGACGCGCGTCGCCTTCACCGGTGTCGCACTACTGATTGATCTCGGGCTCGACCGGCCTTGCGATGTCCAGGATGCCTGCTGCCTGCGTGATATCCAACTCGGTGCCGACAGATACATTCTTCAACATTACGGTCAACGCCCAACGATGAGAGCCTTCTGTTGACGCTGCTGACGTGCAAAGCGCTTCAGGCCAGCAGGATCGAAGTTCTCGGCAGCGGGCCTCGAACAGCATTCGTTCGCATAGTGGAGGGCAGCGCCACCTATGTTGGGGGGACGGTTCCGATTGGAACGGTGAGCGATCAATGACGCGCTTGCGCGTTGCCTTCTATCCCTCGGATTGATCGGTGACATCGCCAAGTTTGTGGACCGCGACATGGACTGACATGCCGAGATAGTCCCCCGCGTTGCCGAACCACGCCCCCGCCAGCGGCACGGCCTGGCCCGGATGTCGGGCAACCGCCACCTGGATGAGATCGAAGCCGGCGTTGATATGATTGGTCGGGTCGTAATTCATCCAGCCGGCACCGGGGAGGAACACCTGCACCCAGGCATGGGTGGCGCCCGACCCAGTCATCCCTGCGTCGCCTCCATCGAGCGCGGCGTCATAGATGTAACCGCTGACGAAGCGAGCGGCGAAGCCGAGCCGGCGCAAGGCCTCGATCATGAGCCAGGCATAGTCTCGGCAGGTTCCTGATTTCGAACGCAGAGTTTCACCCGGAGCCAAGGTACCCTCCGTTTCCCGCGCTTCGTAGGTGAAGGTATCGCGGAAAGCGTCGAGCATCCGTTGCAGGACATCGATCGTTTGCCCCCTGCCATCGGCGACGAAGCTCCTGGCCCAGGTTGCAACGGCCAGGTCGGGATCGCCGGTATGCGGGCGCATGAAGCCGGCAAGGTCGGTCCATTCGTCCTGCGTGTATTGCACCGGTACGAGTTCGGCCCTTCGTTCCAGCGCAAATTGCTCAACGCCCTTGGCTCCAAAATGGACGCCTTGAAACTCGAACGTAAAGGTCAATTCCTTGCCGGGTTCGTCGAGCTCGATCTCCGTTAGATTGTTGGAAAGGCCGTCGCTGATCCAGCGGATACGGGAAGAGAGATTGGTCCTTGCAGACCAGCTTATTAAACGCCCGCGTGCTGCAGGCCTCGGCAGGAACATGGCCCGATGCGTACCGAACGCCACCGGGTTTGCATAGCTGTAGGTGGTGGTGTGCTTGATCTCGAAGAGAATGGCCATTGCTCCTCCGAGCCGGATCGATTGATCACATCAATGGCTCACCGGAATGCAGCGCCAACACGACCGACATTCGGAATGTACGCAACGTTCTATTCCCGAAAGATCCAATTGAACAGACGTGATCGAACAGGCTTGGAGGTCGGTCCGTTTGGCGAAGCACGGCAGTGCGTCAGCATCGTTGCCTCATGCAAGCAATCTTCTGGAAAACCTTTGATCTGGCGCAATGCTCGTTCTGGAACCGACGGCGCATCCTCAGTCGGGCAGCAAATAGTGGAGTCAATCCATGAAGCAGGTGAGTCTGAGAAACGTTGCGATAGCAACCTCGACCTTCGCATGCGCGGCATTGCTCTCCTTCGGCTGGTCCGAGCAACGCGGGGTCTCGCTGTCGATCGAGAGTGCCCAGGCGCGAGTCGGTCGTCCGCTCACTCCGGTGAGCGTTGCGGGTGTCGCACGCCGGCAAAACCGGCGGGCTGCGTACCAGTACGACTCGGCCGGCATTGCAGGCCCGATGGCGGTTAACTACGCCGGCCTTGCAAGCGCCGCTGGCACGGCAACCGTCGCCGCCACCCAGCCTTGGGGCTGGGGTGGTACTGGTTACTATGGCGGCCGGCCATACGTCGGCAGTGGGGCTTTGGCGGCCAATGCCTATTATGGCGGCGGCGCCATCCAGACCAGTCCGTTCTACCTGCAAAGGGCTTATCCTGCGAATGGCCCTTGGTATGGCGTTGATGGATGGGCTGGCTACAAGGCGCGTTATGGAATCGTCTGCGATCCTGGCAGCATGTTCAAAGGCGATGACGGCCTGATGCACGTCTGTCAGTAGATCCTCATTGCACCGATGAAGGGCGGCTCAAGAGCCGCCCTCTAAATTCGCTCGAACACCAACGATGCATAACTCGGCGCTGCTTGCGGCGGTCCCGTTGAGAGGCCTCCAATGCCAGATTCCGCAGAGGTAATTCAGGCGGCAATTCGCTCCGCTTTTGTCAACTACCCAAAGGAAGACGATCCCGACTGGAGGAGTCCATGCTGGATCAAGCCTGAAGAATGTTCGCATTTGACCACGGTCATCCTGCGAGAACTCAAGGCCAATGGCTTTGAAATATTAAGGAAGGCGGACTGAAACGCTCGGATTTGGACGCTAAATTGCTCGAAGTCACTATCGGGGAGCAGCGGGTGGCCAGACCCAGTTCATCGGGTCTCAGCCGCTTTGTGTCATTCGATCTACTTTTAAATGCAGTGAACGGGTTCATACGCGGGAGGCCGGGCCATGGCCAACTCCGACGTTGCGTCTGTGACTCACAGATTTTTGCCGATCCTCGACTGGATTCCAGGCTATCGCCGCGATTGGCTGTTGCCTGACGTTCTTGCCGGCCTCGCGCTCTGGGCCGTCATGGTGCCCGAGGGAATGGCCTATGCGGGCATCGTCGGCGTGCCGCCGATCATGGGTCTCTACACGATCGTGCCGGCGTTACTCGCCTACGCGCTGCTCGGCACGTCGCGACAGCTCGTGGTAGGACCCGACACAGCGACCGGCCTGATCTCCGCGGTGACCGTCGGCGCCATCGCAACGCAGGGAACTGCGGAGTACAATTCGCTGACCTCCACCCTGGCTGTCCTGATCGGCTTCTTCTTCCTCTCTTTTGGAATTCTGCGCATGGGGTGGGTCGCAAGCTTCATCCCCACGCCCGTTATGCGGGGCTTCATCGAAGGTCTGGTCTACGTCACCATCATCGGCCAGGTGCCACATCTGCTCGGCATCAGCGGCGCGTCGGGCAATTTCTTCACGAAGCTTTGGCATATCTTGCAGCATCTACCGGACGCTTCGGCCGCGCCTGTCGTAACCGGCATATTGTCGCTTGCCGCCATGCTCCTGCTCCGCCACATCGCGCCCGCTGTGCCGGCGGCGCTCGTGGTCATGGCCACCGCGACAATCGTGATCGGATTGCTCGGCGGAGAGGCGACTGGTGTGCATGTGGCGGGCCACCTCCCATCCGGCTTGCCCCACTTTACGGTTCCGACTCTGGAGATTTCCACCCTGAGCGAGCTTGTGCCAGGCGCGCTCGCCATCGTCCTGGTCGGCTATGCAGAAGCGCTCGGCGCGGCCAAGGCAGCAGCCCTGCAAAGCGGCGGCAAGATTGATCCGAACCAGGAGTTGATTGCGCACGGGCCGGCAAACATGCTGAGCGGGCTGTTCGGCGGATTCCTCGTTGTAGGCAGCCTGTCGAAGACTTCGGTGGCCACGGCGGCAGGCGCCCGCAGCCAGGTCGCCAACCTCATCGCGGCGGTCTTCTGCTTCTTCACGCTGATCTTTCTGACCCCCCTCTTCCGAAACATGCCCCAGCCGGCGCTCGCGGCCATCGTCATTGCAGCAATGTTGCATCTGACAAAGCCGAGCTACCTGCGCGAATTGTTCGCCCGAAGCCGCTGGTCGTTTGCCAATTGTGTGATTGTCATCCTCGGCGAACTGACTCTGGGCGTACTCCAGGGCATCGCCCTGGGCGTCGTGCTTTCGTTGCTGACGTTGGTCTACCTTGCGAGCCATCCAAGGGGAGCGGAGCTTGGGCAACTTCCGGGCACGGAGGCTTATCGCGACGTCCGGCACCATCCCGAGGCTGCTACGTTTCCGGGCCTGCTGATCTGGCGAACGGGCGGCGACCTCTTCTTCGCCAGCATTGAACACATGAGTTCCGCCTTGAAAGCATCACTGGCCGCACGGCCAGACGTCAAGCGTGTGCTTCTGGATTGCTCTTCCGTCAACTTCATCGACGTCAGTGCGGGAGATGAACTCCTTGGTCTCATCAAGGAGCTGGAGAAGATGGGGATGAGCGTCGCCTTTGTCCGTGTTCGCGATGCGGTTCGAGACGATATGAAACGTGCCGGGATCGAGGCAATTGTCGGAGCAGACAATTTCTATGAAAGGACCACGGATTGCGTCCGAGCTTGGCAGCAGCAAGGCGGCGTTGCCTAGGCGCCGCCGGAAAACCCGTTGATTGGCATGCGGTCACCCTAAGATGGAACACACGAGGCACATCGTTGAACCCGCAACTTCCCTTGCGTTGCCTGCTCTGCATATCGTCTCGCCAGACGCGCGAATAGCGGCCGGCAAGGCGTTGCGTGACAAGGTCCGACGCGAGCAGCACGGGCGCTGGAATAGCCTCAAGGGACGGGCGGACCCGATCGAGCTTTTGCTCAAATCGGACGCTGGCCGGTTGAAAAAGCTCATACCCATCCGGTACGGCCGGATGCTGCAGTCTCCCTTTGCGTTTTATCGCGGGTCTGCCGGCATCATGGCGGCGGACCTGGCGCGAGTGCCAATCACCGGATTGAAGGTGCAGGCCTGCGGCGATTGTCACCTTCTCAATTTTGGAGGGTTTGCCACGCCCGAACGCAGCATCATCTTCGACATCAACGACTTTGACGAAACTTCTTCCGCGCCCTGGGAATGGGACGTCAAGCGATTGGTCGCATCGATTGTGCTCGCTGCGAGATCGAACGGATTGTCCGACGCCCAGGGCCGCGACTGCGCCATCAGTTCTGCCCGCATGTACCGCGAACACATGCGCAAATTCTCCAGGATGGACCCGCTCCAAATCTGGTACGCCGAAACCAGTGCCGCGGATTTCATCGCATCCTTACCGAAAGCTTTGCAAAAAAAGGTCAGGAAGCGGATCGACAAGGCCGCAGCTCACACGGGTTCGGAATTTGAGTTTCCGAAGCTTGCAGGCTCGGTGGGCGGGCAGATCCGCATTACCGATCAGCCGCCGCTCATCTTTCATCCCGACAGCACCGCCAGCCTCGAGGCGGCGTCAACACTCGAGGAGCTTTTTCAAACCTACCGAGAATCGCTGGCCGCCGACCGACGCACGCTTCTTGATCGATACCGCCTCGTCGACGTTGCCATCAAAGTGGTCGGTGTCGGCAGCGTCGGCCGGAGGTGCTGGATCGCTTTGATGATGTCAGAGGGCAACGATCCCTTGTTTCTGCAATTCAAGGAAGCGGCGCAATCGGTGCTCGAACCTTACGCCGGACGAAGCGCATACTCCCATCACGGACAGCGCGTCGTGATGGGGCAGCGCTTGATGCAGCCCGTGTCAGACATTTTTCTCGGGTGGACGACCGCTCCCAACGGCCGGCAGTTTTACGTGCGGCAGTTGCACGATGCCAAAATCAAGCCCTTGGTGGAAACCTTTGATGCCGAAATGCTGGATGTCTACGCGCAAGCTTGCGGCTGGGTACTCGCCCGCGCCCACGCAAAGGCGAGCGAGATTTCAGCAACCATCAGCGGATACCTCGGTGGTTCGAACGAGGCGTTCGATGCGGCCATGGGAAAATTCGCGTTGGCGTATGCAGATCAGGCCGAACGTGATCATGCGGCGCTCAAGGCTGCGGTGCGAAACGGAAGGATAGCTGCCCGGCAGGGGTTCTAAATTGACAGCCAACTCCACCGCAGAGACCGTTCAGCGCCATGGCAATGGAAGACTTGACTTGATCTAGATCAATTGAGTTCTCGCGCCGAGCGCGAGGTATTGCCGGAGCCTTGCAATTCTGGACCCGGATGGGGATCGCCATGGAAGACCCATTCCTGAATTACTTCGCGCTTGGTCTGCTGTTTTTCGTGGTGATCGTGCTGGTCTACGGCATCATCGCGATCCACGACATTCCGGCCCGGATCGCCAAGGCCCGCCATCATCCGCACGAGGACGCAATCCATGCCGCCGGATGGATCAGCCTCTTCCTGCTGCACCTGCTGTGGCCGTTCCTTTGGATCTGGGCGATGATGTATCAGCCGGAACGTGGCTGGGGCTTCGGCCACAAGCCGGGCGAACCGACCTCGCCCAAGGAGGCTGTGGCTGAACTGGAGGAGCTTAAGCATCGATTGGCAGCGATCGAGGCCAAGGTCGGCATCGAAGATCGAGCAGTTCACGTTCAGGAAGGCAGGGTCGACTCAGAGCCGCCGCAGGAAGCAGTCTCGGCTGTCGATAAGGTGAAAGTTCCCGCGACAGAAGCCGCCAGTGCCGAGAGCCGAAATACGATAGCGGAGGCGCTCTCCAAGGTCGGGACGGGAGGCCGCTGATGGAAATCCTGCTCACCCTGACTTACGTGGCGCTCTGTTATGCCACGTTCAAGCTTTTCAGAATCCCGGTCAATCAATGGACACTTGCGACAGCGGCGCTCGGCGGCATTTTTGGGCTTTCGCTGTTGTTCATCACGATGGCCTACAACCACCCGTTCTCCACGAATGCACGCATTTACTTCACCGTGACGCCGATATTGCCCGGCGTCCGCGGACGCGTGGTCGAGGTGCCAGTCGAAGACCGCACCAACCAACATCTCGAGGCCGGCGAAGTTCTGTTCAAGATCGATCCCAAGCCATACGAGTACACCGTCGCCGAAAAAAAGGCGGGACTGGCCGATGCCGAGGCCAATGTTGCCCAGCTCAAGGCGTCGGTTGATCAAGCCGCGGCGGCGACCGGAAAGGCTAAGGCGCAACTGGAGCTGGCCCAAGAGAACTACGATCGTCAGGCGACGCTGTTCCAGAAACAAGTCGTCGCGCAGGCGACGCTCGATACCGCAACGCGCAATCTCGACGCGGCAAAACAGACAGTGGCCGAAGCTAATGCTGCGGAAGATCGTGCCCGGCAGGCGTATGGCGCGACTGTTAATGGCGAACATACGGCGATCGTGCGTTTTCGCAACGAACTTGCTGATGCTCAATTCGATCTGGACCAGACCACTGTTCGCGCACCCACCAGTGGCTTTGTCACCGAGCTCGCGCTGCGGCCGGGCGTGTATGTGGTCCCGGCGCCCTTCCGTCCAGCCATGATTTTCGTCAACGACAGCCAAAGGGACCGGAAATTTGCAGCCGCGTTCCAGCAAAACGCCCTGCAGCGGGTTCGCGCCGGCGATGAGGCCGAAGTTCTGTTCAAGGGCATACCGGGCCGCGTATTCAAGGCCAAGGTCCAAGTGGTGATCGATGCGATCGCAGGTGGCCAGCTTCAAACCACGGGGACGCTAGTAAATGTCGGGGGAGCGCTGCCCGGAGACCGCGCTCTGGCCGTCCTCGAGATCGTCGATGACATCTCGGGTTATCAAATTCCGCTCGGGGCGGCCGGCGAAGCCGCCATCTACACCGAGCACTTTCACGAACTTTCATTGCTGCGGAAGATTCTTCTGCGGATGCGAAGCTGGCAGAACTACATCTTCTTTGAGTCCCTCTAGGAAACTCTTAGTTCGGAGATCCCGCCCGGTGCAGGTGCCGAGGTCCGAGATTCGCCCTTGGCAGCCGTTGGGGAAACTCCGCTATTCCGCCGCGATCAGGGCCAGCGAACGTCCGCGCGCCGATCTGTGGCCAGGCATTCCTAGCCTGAGACAAGCCCCATCGCGCGGCGAAGATCGCTTATGGCGCGGAAAAAACTGTCGGCCGGCGTGGTCTCCGGATCGATCAGCCGGTGCAGGCGAAAACCGTCATCTAGCGCCAATACCACGGCGGCGGCCCAGGACGGATCTTTCACCTTGTTCGCGTGGCCGACTTGTGCCCCCTGAATGATGTCGGCGACCAGTTTGCGCCGCGCACGCAGGCGTTTTGCGAGTTCCGGCCGGCGCTTCTCTGCGCGCGCGACGTAGAGGATCATCTCCATGTGCAGCAGCGGCGAGCGGCCGAGCGGGTCGCGGCGGTTGCGCTCCATGGCCTTCAGCGCCGCGATGAAATCGTCGAGGTCGGTATGCTCAGCGAGCAGGTCGAGATTGCGCCGGATCGACTGCTCGACATGGTCCTCGAGCATGGCGATGATCAGCTCGTCCTTGCTGGCGAAGTTCGAATAAAACGCGCCGCGCGTGAAACCGGCGGCGGCTGCGATCGCCTCGATACTGGCGCCGCCGATGCCCTGGTCCTCGAACACGCGCGCGGCCGCCTCGAACAGCTGGTCGCGGGTGTCGTCGCGGGTCGGCCTGGTCCTCACTCTTGACATCGCTGCATTTTAGTTCAGGATGCAACTCAATACAATAACGTATCGAGTTTCAGATTTCAGGATGGTCACGCCGCCTATTTCGGCTCCGGCGTGTTCGATGTCGTGAACGATTTGAGGTCACCATGAACGAGCATGCGCAGGCGGCGGCAAGCGACCAGCTGTTCAATCCACTGGCCCCCGATTTCATCAGGGATCCTTATCCCCACTATGAGCGGTTGCGCACGATCGATCCGATGCATGTGACCCCGTTCGGTTCCTTCGTGGCGAGCCGGCATGCCGAGGTGAGCCTCGTGATGCGCGACAGGCGCTTCGGCAAGGATTTCGTCGAGCGCAGCAAGCGCCGCTACGGTCCGAAGATCATGGAGCAGCCGGTCTTCCGCAGCATGAGCCATTGGATGCTGCAGGCCGATCCGCCAGACCACACCCGCCTGCGCGGTCTGGTCGTGAAAGCTTTCACTGCGCGCCGGGTCGAGGACATGCGGCCGCGGATCCAGGAGATCGTCGACCAGACGCTCGACGAGGTGATCGATCGTGGGCGGATGGACCTGATCGAGGATTATGCCTTCCGCCTGCCGGTCACGATCATCTGCGACATGCTTGGCATCCCCGAAGATCATCGCGAGGCCTTCTACAAGGGCTCGCGCGATGGCGGGCGGATTCTGGATCCCGTGCCCCTCTCTCCGGAGGAGATCCGCCAGGGCAACGCCGGCAACCTGATGGCGCAGATGTACTTCCAGCAGCTCTTCGAGCTGCGCCGCCGCAATCCGGGCGAGGACCTCACCACCCAGCTCGTGCAGGCCGAAGAAGACGGCCACAAGCTGACCAATGAGGAACTGACCGCCAACATCATCCTGCTGTTCGGCGCCGGCCACGAGACCACCGTCAATCTCATCGGCAACGGCTTGTTGGCCCTGCACCGCAATCCGGACCAGCTCGCACTGCTCAAGGCGCGGCCGGAGCTGATCACCAACGCGATCGAGGAGTTCTTGCGCTACGATTCCTCGGTGCAGATGACCGGGCGCGTCACGCTGGAGGATATCGACGATCTCGGCGGCAAGCGGATCCCCAAGGGCGAGACCGTGCTGTGCCTCCTGGGCTCGGCCAACCGCGATCCAGCCGTCTATCCTGATAGCCCCGACCGCCTCGATATCGTCAGGGAGAACGTCAAGCCGCTGTCGTTCGGCGGCGGCATCCATTTCTGCCTGGGCGCCCAATTGGCGCGCATCGAGGCCGAAATCGCCATCAACACCCTGCTCAGGCGGCTGCCGGACTTGCGGATCGACGACGTCGAGAACCCCGAATGGCGGCCGACCTTCGTCCTGCGCGGCCTGAAGCGGCTGCCGGCGAGCTGGTAGCGTTAACCTCCGTGCGCAACAGTCGCTGTGACATCGCCACACTTGCCCCTATATAAGGGGCTGTTCCGGCGCGGCTTAGGCTTCGATTTGGCTTAGACGTAGGCTTGGGTTTGGCCCGGGTGCCGGTTTTGGCCGAGGGGAGACCCGTGCAGACGACGCTGCTCGGATTGGCGATTGCCTTCATTATTGCGCTGCTGGCCGCGCTGATCGGGCCTTACTTCATCGACTGGAACCAGTTCCGGCCCCAGTTCGAGGCGGAGGCGAGCCGAATCATCGGTGTCCCGGTGCGGGTTGCCGGCCAGCTCGATGCGCGGCTATTGCCGGCGCCGACGCTGCGGCTGCGCTCGGTCACCTTCGGCGGCAACAACGACCTCGGTAAGCTCCGCGCCGACAAGCTCGACGTCGAGTTCAGCCTCTCTTCGCTGATGCGCGGTGAATGGCGCGCCACCGAGCTCACGGTCAATGGCGTGGCGGCCGATCTCGGCCTCGATGCCAAGGGCCGGGTCGACCTGCCGTCGACGGCAAGCGGCAGCTTCAATCTCGCCTCGCTCGCGATCGAGCGGCTGAACCTCACTGGCCGCATCGCGCTTCATGATGCCGCCAGCCGCTCGACGCTCGAGCTCAGCGACATCGCGTTTGCCGGTGACGTCCGCTCGCTTGCGGGCTCGGTGCGGGGCGACGGCAACGTCACCGTCTCCGGCACGCGCTATCCATTCCGCATCTCCTCCGGCCCGAGCCCCGACGGCACCGCCACCCGTCTCCACATCAATATCGATCCCGGCGAGCGCGCGATCCTGGCCGATCTCGAAGGTGTGCTCGCCTTTGACGGCCGGCTGCCGAAATTCGACGGCGCGCTCACGCTGGCCGTACCTCCACCCAAGGAGACGTCAAAGGACAAGCCGGCAGCCCCCGCACCGACGCCGTGGAAGCTGACGACGAAGCTCAAGGCCGATCCGTCGCTTGCGAAGTTCGACCAGATCGAGGCGAGTTTTGGTCCCGAGGACACCGCGCTCAAGGTCGCCGGCGTCGGCGACCTCAAATTCGGCGCCGCGCCCCTGCTGCGCGCGAATTTGGCGGCGCGGCAACTCGATGCCGACAAGCTCGCGGCCAAGGACAATACCGAGCCGCTGCGCATCCTGCCGGCGCTGCGCGCCGGGCTCGCCGCCATTCCGCAGGCGCCGATCCCGGCGCAGATCTCGTTCAGCTCCGAGCAGATCATGCTCGGCGGCCGGCCGCTGCAAAACATCGCCGCGGAGTTGCAGACCGACGGCAGGTCCTGGACCTTTCAGCGGCTCGATCTGCGCGCGCCGGGCATGACCCAGGTCGCGCTCAACGGCGCCAGCCCCGGCGTCGACAGCTTTAGCGGCCGGCTCAGCATCGAATCTTCCGACCCGGATACGCTGGTGGCCTGGCTTCAGGGCCGCAGCGAGATCAATCGCCGCAGCACCAAGCCGTTGCGCCTGAGCGGTGACGTGACGGTCGCCGCCAACCACCTTGCGATCGACAAGCTGAAGGCAGAGATCGAGGGCGGCGCGGTCGAGGGCCACATCGCCTTCGTGCAGACCGCTGCCAACAAGGGTTCGCGGTTTGACGCCGAGCTGAAGGCCGACCGGCTCGACCTCGATGCGGCCGCAAGCTTCGTGCGCGGCCTCGCCGGGCCGCAAGGCGAATGGCCGGACGAGGCAAGACTGTCGCTCGACGTCGGCCGCGCGATCTCGGCCGGGCAGGAGCTGCGGCCGTTTACCGCCAAATTCGGTTACAGCCCGACCACGCTGTCGCTGGAGCAGCTGCAATTCGGCCAGGCAAGCGGAGTGACGACGGACGCGAACGGAAGCTTCGATCGTGCGCATGCGACCGGCAGGCTGACGCTGAAGTCGGCGGCCAATTCCCTGTCTCAACTCACGGCCCTGATCAACCCGATCGCGCCGGCGCTCGGTGCACGCTTCGATCGCGTCGACGCGCTGCCAGGGCCAGCGCGCCTGAAGCTCGATGTGAGCCTGGACAAGAACGCCGAGCATGCCGATCGCACCAATGCGCGCGCCGCGCTCGATCTCGATGCGCCGCAGTTGAAGGGAACGGCGACGCTGTCGGCGCAGACATTGGCGGCGGCGATCAACGGCCTCGATCTCGACAAGCTGCGCAACAGCGACTTCACGCTGGAGTCAAAACTCTCCGCGCCGCAGGCGAGCTCGCTGTTGACGCTGTTCGGCCTCGACCGTGTGGTCGCGGCAGGCGAGGGGGCTTCGCAGGCAGAAAGCAAGGTGAGCGGCACCTGGGGCCGGCCGCTTCAGCTCAACGCGAAGGTCGCGGGCGGCGGACTTGATGCCGACGCCCAGGGCAGCTTCGAATTGTCCTCGCCCGATCCGAAAGCGAGCGTGAATTTGCGCGTGCGCAACGCGAACCTCGCGCCGCTGCTCGGGATCGGTGCGGGCGAGAAGTCAGTGCAAACCGTCAACCTGTCCTCGCGCCTCACCTTGTCCGGCAACAGGCTGACCTTCGATGATCTCGACAGCACGGCTGCGGGCTCGCACCTGCGCGGGCGTCTTGCGGTGACGCTGGACCCGGAGAAGAGCATCGATGGCGAGGTCGGGCTCGATACGCTCGATCTCGTCCCCGCGCTGGCGGTGGCCATTGGCGCGGTCGGGCGCGATGCCGACCAGCCGCTCGCGACAGGGCTTGTCAACGGCTGGCGCGGCCGCATCACCTTCCAGGCCCTGCGCGGCGGATTGCCCGGCGGCATCGAGATGCGGCCCATCAGCGGCACGATCCGCAATGACGGCCAGTCGCTGGCACTGGATTCGCTGAAGGGCGGCATCGGTGGCGGCGAGATGACCGCAAGCATCGATGCACGCGACAGTCCCAACGGCCTGTCGCTGAACGCGCGTATCCAGCTCGCCAACGTCGATGCGAAGGTGCTGCGTTATCGCAATCTCGCCGTCCCCAAGGGCCGCGCCTCGGTGCAGATGGCGCTGTCCGCCCAGGGCCGCAGCATTGCGGCGCTGACCGGTGCGCTCGCCGGCAACGGTACCGTGACGCTCGAGTCGGCCGAGCTTACCGGGCTCGATCCGCTCGCCTTCGAGCTCGCGATCCGGGCCAGCGATGGCGGCCAGGTCGCTGACGACGCAAGGCTCAGGCAGCTCGTCGAGGCGGCGCTGTCGGCAGGCCCTCTGGCGATCGGCTCGGCGCAGATCCCGTTCACGATCCGCGACGGCCGCCTGCGTGTCGGCGCGACCACGCTGGAAGCAAAGAACGCCCGCGCCATCGTCTCCGGCGGCTATGACATTCCCGCCGATCAGGCCGACATCCGCGCCAGCCTGACGCCGATCATGACCGGCCTTTCCGGCGCGCCTCCGGAAATCCAGCTCTTTGCGGCGGGCCCGCCGGACAAGCTCAAACGCACCGTCGATCTCACGCCGCTGTCCTCGTGGCTGGCGGTGCGGACGATCGATCGCGAGACGCGGCGGCTCGATGCGATCGAGCGCGGCGAGCCGCCGCCGGCGACCGCGGTACTACCGCGTCTGGTGTCACCTGACGCCGCGCCCGAGCTGTCGCCGCCGGTCGACGTGCCGCTGCCCGGCCGCGATCCTCGCCGCGCCCAGCCCAAAGCCAAGGTCGAGCCCAAGGCCCCGCCAACGCCGCGGCCGCCGCTGGCTGCACCGGCTGCACCGAGCCCCTCGGTCTCAAATCCTTCGATTTCAAGCCCGCCGATCGCGAGCCAGCAGGTGGCGCCGCTTCCGCCGCCGATCGAGGTCAGGCCGGCGCCCGGTCCTCCACCGCCAAGGCCCAAGCCGAAACCGCCGCTGGTCCTGGTGCCGCAGTCCAATCCGTAAAGACGGTGCCTTCCTTTTCCCCTTGTGGGAATATGAGGGTCACCTTAACCATTTGAAGGATCAAGGGAAACCAAAACGGGTGTCCCAATAGTGTCCCTTGCGCAGGGTTCCCTTCTTTATGGGCTTCGCAGGGACGGGCGCTGGTGCGTTCAACGGCTGGGCGTGTCCTTGACGCGCGACGGGCAGACCACGCACCACGGGGCGTCCCTCTGTGTTCCGACCCGCAGAACGAAGCGCAACTGGCTCGCGCGGAAACTGTAATAATCGGTCCTCACAAATTGGCGTTATGATACTCGCTGCTCGCCTGCAAGCGGGTGTGCCTTATGAACAGACCCATCTTCGAAACGCCGGTCGAACGTGAATTTCTGCTCGGACAGCTTTCGCCCGAAGGTCGCCGCCGTGTTCAGGGGACCATGCAAGAGCAAGCCGTAACGGCAGAGCAGGCCATTCAGATGCTGGGCATCGGACGGGCTGCCTTAGGCCCGGCCATCCCTATCACCGATGTCCCTGAGGAGCGCGAGTTCTTGCTTAGCCAGCTATCTCCGCACGAGCGCGCGTTGGCCGAGCGAGCCCTTGCTCGCAACCATGAATTGACGCTCGGCCAGTGCATGGCAGAATCCGTGAGGCTGCCGAACCCAGACAGATGGTCATGAGCAAACTGCCGCTGACCTCGCGCGAGAAGCAGTTCCTGAGACGCTTGGCCGCCGGGAAAACTGATGCTCAGATCGCCGAGCGACTTGGTGGGACCGCCAAGCAAGTCGGACAGCAGCGAGCGCGCTTGCTCGCCAAGCTGGGACTGAGCGCGCCGCAGGAGATCGCCGATGCGGCTGAGCGACTGGCAAGCTGGAAAAGCTATCGAGGCGTAACATAGGCACCGGGCGTTACGGCACCTTGGGGTCCTCTGGGGCGCGCAGAAAACGGGGGGTACGCGCGACGGCGCACATTCAGCATATTTGAACTGACGGTTTCCTGACTTGCGTTGCGGAGGCTACCTCCGTTTATTGACAGGGCTGAGAAGCAACCGCTTGCGTGTAGCGCGTGCCGCTGCTGCCGACGCCATCGATGTTCTGTGCCCTGCCTCCCGGCGCGCCGTACGGCCTCCTACGGCCACTTCCTTGGACGCCTGATGCCGATGGAGGCATCATCGAGATGTCCCATGTTAATTTGCGCGGCTCGCGATTGAGGTAAGTTTCTTGGCGCAGGGGTACGTCGATGGCTGACTAAATTACGCCTACACTCTCGACGAGAGCGGCCATATCATCGGCCGTCTCGGTCTGACTTGTCCGAACGACGAACTGGCGAAAGAGCGAGCCAAGCGATTAATGGATCACAACGACATTGAGCTATGGCAGCTTGATCGGTTGGTCGCGGCTTTCCGCACCAAGTCCGATAATCCAGCGGGAAGTCCGTCACGGCGGCGGAGGTGAAGCGACGCTGTTCCGGGAGGCCCTCAAGCGTCGTCGAGTTCTCGAAGGATTTGATCGCGGTGCGCAACGAATTGCGTTTGCGTGCAGAGGAATGTTTCCAATAGGGCGCGGTCGAAGGTCGTATCATGCCCATGACGATCAAGTTCTTCTATGCGCCGCTCTTGATCAGAAATCGCCTGCTCGCCCCGCAAAATGTGCTTCTCGGCTTCCTCTAAGTGTTGAAGCTCCCTAGACCGATCCATCTTGCTCTCCTCGCTATAGGCGGGAGCGCAATCGGTCTCTCAGCCACCGACGCCTACGGACAGAGCCTTGGCCGGTGATGCGACGATATTAGCCCTTAGTGCCGAGTGGTTCTAGCTAGGGAGCGGATTATCTTGTTCGTGGGGCAACGGGATCAGCGGGTAGTGCTGCCTGCCCAAGAAGGTGTCGGGCTCGGATATGTTGAGAAGCTCGGATGCTTGTTCCGATATTTCTCTCGTGCGCGCTATTTGGGCCACGAGCTCAGCAGCGACCGAATTACGGGGGCGGAAAATCGGAAAGCGATAGTCTGGTGTCTTCATCGAACGTGAACCCACCGTTCAGGTTGATTGCGTTGCTTCTCCAAAACTTCCTCGCGGTCCGTCACTTACTGCCGGTCCGTGATGTCTCGAAATTAGCAGGAAGAAGGTTCCGTTCAAAATCGAAATTAAGAGCAACTCGGCGCGTGACGGGGAACCAACCTGCTCAATTTGGGTTCGTTCTGCGCTATGCATGGGCCTGTCGAGAGGGACTTGCTGCTAGTTCGGGCGGATGCCGCGATCGCGCTCGCCCGGCGGCTAGAGGACCAGTTGTCTGATCGGATCGCAGTCGCCCGTGCCCAATGTCATCGCGCCCGGCAGCGGCAAGCTTTCCTAGCTGGTCTGAGCCCGCCCGTGGCGATCTCATTGCTCGTGAGCGAGAATCTCCGAGACGAAGTCAACAGCGATACCGGCCCGATCGCATCTAGTTGAGACGCCTGCCCGGAGCCCAGCAATCAGACCGTGGCTCGCAGCTTGTGTGGCGGATTTTGCCGTCCGGCGAGAAGCGGAAGCGAATGCGGACGGGCTTCTCTTCGGAGCTCTGATAATCGACCTGAACGCCGTCCTCCGTTAGGATCACGTCATTGAGCCTGAACGCGGACGCCGATCCGCTGGCGAGCTTAGGCTCCCAATAGGCGGCGATGGATTTCCGTCCGCTCAAAGTCACGTGCTCGCAATCGCAGACCAATGTTGCCTGCTTGTCGTAGAGATCAAGCAACCCATTCAGTCGTCCAGATCGGCACGCATCAAGCCAATCAACGACCACAGCCAGTGCATCGAAATCATTCCTCGACATCGGCTCATCCCTCAGCAGTCGCGCCTCCCGCTCGGCTGAATAGATGCTCCGCTATGAACCTGTCTAACGCGCAGTTCGGTCAAAATGCGGCAAAGTTCTGCATCAGGCAATCACCTAAACGACGCCCGGTGCTCTTGGCGTTTGCGGCCATTCTCGGTAGTCTCCGCGCGCAATGTGCAACCTCTACAGCAGCACCACCAACCAAGCCGCCATCCTCGCGCTATTCCGCGTGGTCAACCGCTACGTCGGCAACTTGCAGCCCATGCCCGGCGAATTCCCCCGCATTAGGCGCGATATACAGATGCGCCTGCGATCCGGTGAACGGCCATGCTGGTCGGCTCGTGGTGATTACTGGAGCGATTTTTGACAATGACGGACCTAAACGGCTATTTCGATGATAGCGGTGACAACTCCTTGCCTGCGTTATCTATCGCGGGATATGTCGGGACCGAGCGTCTTTGGCAGTGTTTTGAGCTCCAATGGACCAAAGCCTTAACGAAGAATGCAATTCCGTACTTCCACATGAAGGAAATACCGCGTCCCGGCAGCCCGCTGCACAAATTCAACGGCAAAGAGAACGCAAAAGCGTTGGGCGTACTGTTGGCCGACCTAGCGAGTGCGCTAAATAGCTGTTGGTCGCTGCGCGAGTTTGCGGCGATCGGATGCCTTGTGCCAATCGATGAATTGAAACGGTTCAATGCGGAGAGAGGCCGATCGGTTGAGGCGATACCGCTGGCGATTTTCACCTGCGATATCATCATGCAGGACTACTTCAAGGGCAAAACCATTGCGGCCATGCTTGATCGGATAAGCAAGCCAGACAGAGCAATTCAAATTGCTAAGGAATATCTGGCTAGTAGCCCCGTCATGAAGGGAAAGCCTGACTTGTCGTCTCTCTTCCCGGCGAAGGAGAATGAAAGCGCGAAGACAATTAAGCCGCTACAGGCTGCTGATTTTGCTTCCTATGAAGTCCGCCGAAAATGGGAAAGGCTCGCTCCCTTCTTCAACGAGGTTGATCTATCGCACGTGGAGAACAACGAGCAGCTTAGGTTTGAGTATGATGACTGGTTGGAGAGGTCCGGCCTTACATGGCCGGATGAACGCAAGTCGCTGACCTCGTTGGGTGACGCGACAACCTTCAGATGCCCGATTTGGACCTACCAAGTTCTTTGCGACGAAGACGACAAGCGATGCGGGCGATGGAGTTGCTAGTGACCGAAGCTGACAATGCGATCCATCCACGGCCCTCCGTCGCGACGTCGCCAAACGCGCGGCGTAACGGCTGTTTGTGTTCTAGAGTGTTAGACCAGCGGCTTCACCGATGATATTTCGCACAAAGATTCTAGGCGCATCGACAGCGATGAATAACCGCTCCTCGATCAAAGACGAGTTTGCGGTTGGTTCTCGCATAGAGGTAAACCCCTCAGCGGGGCCGCGTTTGGGTGGCAAGACCGGGACGGTGATTGGTCTTGGCTATCATCCGAAGAGTCTCCGCATCGTGTTGGACGGGTCAAGATCACCGATAACTCTTCACTTCACCTATCCTCTAACCGTGAACAAGTGACCGCCGATCCTTCCCAAGGCGATGCCCGTGATCCTCACGACCGATGAGGAGCGATGTCTGGATGAGAGCGCCTTGGGTTGAGGCCAAGGCGCGCAACGGCGGTTGCCGGACGATGTGCTCAAGATCGTGATGCACGGGGCGGAGAAGCAAGATCGTGCAGCAGTATGATCTGTCCGCTTGGTCCCAAGAAGCGAACCAAGAGCAGACGGCCTGGTATCGCGCGACGGCCAGCTCTTCACTTGAGAGCGGGATCGGATTTCCCGCTGTGGTTGGCGCGGCGCTCTCTCAAGTTGTCCAACGAAATCTTCCTGAAACCGAGCTGTGCTAACTTTTATAGACGGATTGGCAATCTTGCGTCCGGCTTTTGCCGGCTCAACAGCAGAAGAATTCCCTCCATCCGCTTGCATCTGGAATTGGCGCGGCCTGTGAACAAGTTCACACAGAGTGCCGGTTGCCGGGCTTAGGGCCCCCACCGAATTTGTAGTGCAAGTATCTTCGTTCAGAGGAGGATTGCTATGAAGAAATTGCTCTTCGCAGGCATTGCACTTGTGGTCCTAGACGTGGCCGCATCGGCCGCAGAGCTTCCAACATTTGAATTGGCAGGTTTTCCGATCTCGCAGCACCAAGTTGCGCTGCTGGGAGGAATAAATGTTCAGGAGCAGTCGCCCACCCCCACGCTCGTATTCGACGGCATGCCCGCCTCGCCCCATCAGATCGTGGTCCTGACGCCGCGATCGAGGGTAATCGAGGCCAAAATTGAGAAGCCAAAATTGACCACTGTTGGCCTGACAGCGCGCTGAGGCCCGCCATCGCCGACCGACAGGTTCTAGGGCTCAGTGTCCGCTTCCCGAGTCTTGCACAAGGAGCGTAGTCGCCACCTTGATGCGCCGGATTTCAATCGCCTGCTCCTCGACGCCGTATCGGTTGGCATGGTCGCTGCCCCAGACCTCGCCTCGTTCGATGCGAGCAAGACGGTCGTTGTGGGTCGCGAGAAGCTGCTCTTGGTAGTCACGGACGCTGATCATCGGACGCGACCTTAAGTTCCGACCATCCTGTTAACGCAGGTTCGGCTTCCAGCCCCCGAAAAGAACAACCACAGTGTTCTAGGTTAAATTCGAGCAGGGTGTGAGTTTTGCTCTAGTCATCGCAAGTCCTGTTGCCGGAGGCAAAGGATGGAATTGTTTGGTGCTCAAAAAGTTGCGGAGTTTCGTCCCAGCAAGTCAACGAGAACGTGCCACTGTTGCGGACAAAGACTGAAACTGATCCGGACTTTCGTGGATCAAGAAACAGGGAACTTCATCCACATTTTTGAATGTCAATGCGGTGAGCGCCTCTGGGACGATTGAGGCCGCCTCGTTGGAAGCAGGAACCCTGAATAGAGGGCGGTGTTGATCGCCTGCCCAAAGAGGTTGTCATTGCCCTCTGATCATTGGCCGCTGCATGCATATTGGCATTCAGCGTGGCGGCTATCGTTTCTTCCCACTAGTGCACAGGGCCGTCCGCTTTAGCGGGCTCTATCGTGCAGCGGTGTAAACGACCAGGGCGTTGCGCGGCGTGCATTCACTGACGCCCTCTGACAACGAAGAAATCGTGGATGTGCTGATCGAACAGCTCAAAGAGCTGGAGCTTCGCTTGGCCGCGCTCGACGCAACTGACAAGCAAGAGCCGTCGGAGCCTCGTTAGCGGTCTCTACATCAACGCCAGCCGCGCCCCCTCGCGAGCGCAAGCGCTTGCGCCGCGTGGGGCGCGGAGGTTGATGCTCGCTTTCTCTGGCCGCTAGGACGCTTGCACTGTCGGCGCTGGCCCCGTCGGGCACTGGCACTATCGGCTCTGCTTCCGTGGCGCTCGTGGTGCGAGAGACCGTTTCGATCAACCCAGCCCTGATGTAGACCCACGCAGGGAGCGGACCCAATTCACCATTAGTTGAAAAGGCGAAAAGATCCTCGTTCGAACGAGACTGGCTCGGCTAAGCTCCTGTCTGCGTCGCTTGCGGCCTCTAGGAGACATCCAAAGCCGAAACGGCGCCGTCGTCTGAACCAGGCTCGTCGGGACCACCCTCGCGCGATCGCGCTTGCGGCACCGGCTCATGCGCTCCACTGCGCGTCATTCGTGGTCGCAGTTCTTTCGGCGGCATTCTCCCATCGAGTATCACTCGTGTCTGTGAGTGCTTGAGGCGGTGCTATCTCGTTTGAGCTAATGGCGTTGCATTCTCGGAAGTAGGACGACAGCTCAAGCTGAGCTAGGTGCTCCCAGTATTCTGCTTCCGCGAGGAGCTTCCATCTATTCATGCTGTTGTACGCGGCCTGTTGACGGCACAGCGAACCCATCGCGCGCAAGCGTCGCACCGTCTCCATTGCGAGCCTCCCGTCGGACTTGTTTTTCACAAGCGTATTGTTGTGATGTGCCGAAGTCAAAACTTCGCAGATTGAAATGACGACTGACAGTCCGGTGTTTGACTGGCTGATGACAGCGCAATCGTCTGACTTTTCGCTCTTGAGTGCGGACATCGACGGCATCGAGAAACGCAGCGCAGAATGAGGACGCTCTTCCGATCCCCAAGCCCCCACAGCATCGGAGGCGCGCTGTTAGGAAGGTGACGGCTCTGGTCTCGCGACTGGAGCCGTTTTTTCATTGCCCGGACGCGTGCGTGCAAGACAACCGAACCATTTCAGAACTGCAACTATTTTTGTGAGGCAGCGCTCGTTGCGTGATGGTTAGCTCAGGTACTCTGGGCCGAGTATGTTTGATCCCGATCGATTTTGGCCCGGTGCGTTGCACTAAAAAGACCGCCTTCGGGCGGTCTTTTTTGCGCGGGCTTGGCGATTACGCAAGCAGCTCCACGTGGGAGCCCAGCCCTCCTGGACCCGCAGCCAAATAGGCGGCAGGAAGCGTCACTAACCCTCAAGGATTACTTACCTATTTCTCCTGCGCCGGTGGCGGCTGGGCGTAGGCTACTGTTCTGAGGGGATGTTGCCATGCTGGACAAGACCATCGACGGACGGGCGAAGACATATGTCAAACTCGGATGGACCGGCGTAGTCCGCTTCATCCACATCACTTCGCGCGCGTTTCTCCCAATGCGCTCGATGTCGGAGGTCACTTTGATCGCTGGCAAAGGCATTGAGGGCGATCGCTACTTGATGAAGGAAGGGTTTTATTCGCCCCTTCGCAAGGAGGGCGACCAGATCACCTTGTTCGAGTTAGAGACGCTGATCGCACTCAAGCACGAGGCCGAGATCGAACTCGGCCCAGAGGAGCACCGGCGCAACGTGACGGTCGAGGGCGTGCCGCTAAACCATCTGGTCGGCCGCCGCTTCTGGCTCGGCGAGGCAATGTTGGAAGGGACCGGGCTCGTGGACCCATGTGGGCACGTCGAGAAGATCACCGGCAAGACGATCTCCAAACACCTAATTAATCGCGGTGGCCTGTACTGCAAGATCATAGAGGACGGCCTTGTCAGGGTCGGCGACGCCGTGCGCGGAGTTTAATGATCGTTGTTGCCTTCTGTTAGATCGTGCTGTGAGGATGGCGCGTGCGAATGTTGCGATTGCGGAGGCAACGCCGCTGGCCGAGTGTTCAACGTTCGACGACGCCCACCGGCTCTGACAATATGATCGCACAAGCCCCGGTCTGTGAGACGTGCGGCCGGTTAATGATGCTATTGGCCGTACTGCCAAGGACGGGCAACAGGCCGTACGTGCGCGTGGACAAGTGCCTTCCGTGCGAAAAAATACGGGCCATCTAACGAGAACTAGGTCCGACAAAGACAGTTCGAATTGGGCCGCGCACCTCGAAAAGTCGGCCGAACATGCCTATTTTTCCCACATGCGTTCATTTGAGTTTTGCCTACCCGTCAAGGGCACCACGGTCCCGGACGGCCCCGATTGGCTCCACGAAGTGAAATACGACGGTTATCGCCTCCGTCTGGAGCGCGACGGCGATCGCGTGCGCCTGATCACGCGCGGCGGCTATAATTGGACCAGCCGCTATCCCTGGATCGTCGAGGCCGCGCGTAAGGTCCGTCAGAAACAGTCCGTGCTCGACGGCGAAGCGGTTGTGCTTGGCCTCGATGGCATCTCGGATTTTAACGCGCTTCACTCACGCAAGTACGGTCACGAAGTGCAGTTCTGCGCCTTCGATATTCTTGCCGAAGGCGGTGACGACCCCCGCATGCTCCCCTTGTCGAGGCGCAAGGCGAACTTGGCGCGCCTGCTGGCCCGGCGTCCCGAAGGCATCTTCATCAACCCCTTTGAACGCGGCGAGCTTGGGCCTGATCTATTTCGAGCAGCCTGCAACATGGGGCTTGAAGGGTTGGTGTCGAAGCGACGAGATCGGCCCTACGAAGCTGGACGCTGTCGCTACTGGATCAAGGTGAAGAACCGGAAGCACCCGCAATGGGGCGCGAGCTATGAGCGCGGGAGCCTCCGCCGTTGCACTTTGCTCACGGAGAGAGTGCCACGTTGGTTGATGGTCCGCTTAATTCTCCTAAGCGGCGCTAAAGCGGACACTTGCTAACCAGCGCGATGGGCAGAAGCGGAGTTTGCGCCGCCTTGTCACGAGGTGATTGGCGCGAAATCCACAGTGCTCAATTCACTGAATGGGCCTCCGGGAAGTTCCACGTGCCGTTCAAGATTTCCTCGCGCGGACGATAGAGCCGGACCATGTAGTTCCAGCCTGGCATGGTAGGCAGGCAATTCGGGATTTTGCCGTCGCAGCCACCGAATTGCACAGCGACGAAACCGTCCGGTTCCCTTCTGGCGGTGATGTTGTTGAGGGAGTACGCATTCTGCGCATTCTTTTGGAAATGGCCGGTGGCGTCGTAGACGGTGATCGACCAGAAGCCGTCAACCGGCACATCCTTCACCGACAGCTTGTAACTGCCGGTGCCGTCGTTCCGGCTCGGCGTTACATTGAGATAGGTTGCATCCTTGTCGGGATTGAGCCCCCAGCCCGAAGCGGTGCCGATCAGGTGCCGCACCGGATCGACCTGATCCTTGCGGCCGCCCGCGCGCCTGAGATCGGGAAGCGTTTCGCTCAGCACAAGCAACGCATCGCGCACTTTTTTCTGGCTGGCCTGATCCCAGTTTGGGGTCTCCAGCCGGCCTGGGCCGCCGGGCTGGGTGATTTTGATCGTGTCCTGCAACGCGTGGACCTGCTTGAAGTCGTTCGGATCATTGGGATCGACGAGGATGCGGGCTCCCGCGAACAGATACCGCGTGCCGATCTGTTGTCTTGAGTAGGTATGGCTGCCTGCGCCATAAGCTGTCTCGTACGCGTAGTGGTCCTGATCGATCACCATCAGAGACATGAAGCGCCTTCCCGCATCCGGCATCGCGATCGTCACCGGGCCTGCATCGAGATCGAACACTCCTTCGGAATAGAGCGTATCGCGATTTGGGCGCACGCCGGTGTTCTCCAGCGGCAGCTCGCGAAGATGAACAAACTTTCCGAACCCACCGCGCTTCGTGAATAAGTCGAAATACATATCGGTCTCGGCGCGCGCGAAGTTGTCGACTGTCACGGGCACGTTGCCTTGCGATGTCGATTGGGCTTGCGCTTGGCCAATTGTCACCATAAGCGCAGCCATGGCGTGTAGCATGGATGCGAGTTTCATGATCGCCCTCCGCTTCAAGTCACCTTGGTCGCCGCCGGCGGCGTCCATTCTCCGCGAGTAACAATGTCTTTCGGTACGTAAGTTCGGAACGTCAGCTGAAACGGCTTGCCGTCGGGCGACGGCAGCCAATTTGTCTCCGCAACGCCAGCGACGGGACTCGGGCCGATCGCAATCTTCAGCGAGCCATCGGTCTCCTTCCGGAGCGGCGAGTAGTTGTTCAGATTGAAACGGTTCAGCGGATTGGGAACGACCCGATATCCGGGCACGTCGACCAATATGATGGACCAGAAGGCGTTGACGACGGTTTCTGGCAGCTTGTCGGCGGGAAAGTGCATGACGTAGCTGTTCGAACCGTTCAGCGCCTGCTCATTGGCATCACGCGTGGTGAAGAAATAGATCGCTTCGTCGTTTGTATTGGCCCAAATTCCCAAGTAGTTAGCCGCCGTACGAACCCGGTAGTTCGGGCCGTAATTGCCGCCCACCGAACCGCCGCCGCCGGCCCAATGGTTCCGATAGGGGGTGCTCCTGGTGAAGACATAGTCGATGAATTCCGGGGCCACCTTGCGGATTTGCGCATCGACGGCGCTGCGCGCCTGCGGGCCCGAAGCAACGTGGGCGGCCACGGCTCGCGCTTTCTGCTGCAAGGCAGCGGCGTTGGGTGCGACGTCGAGCGCGCCGGCCAGCGTGGCGTCGACATCATCGAAAATCTCGACGCCCATCAAATCTTTATTGTCGAACATCTTGATGGGTTGCGCGGGAGTGATCCTTGGCGTCCCGGGTACCGTCGCCCTAAATGCCCGATACAGCCTCTCGGCACCCTCCCTGTCGTCCTTGATCTCCACGCGGCCAAGCAGCTTTGCCTTGCTGGAGTGCAGTTCGATGCGGGCGGCATCAGCCGGAATTGCCGGCCTCGAATTGGGGTAGACCAAGGCGAAGTTTCCGAATGGTTTGGACGGGAACATCCGCTCGTTGATATTGGCGATCACCTCCCCCCACTCGTCGAGTACCTGCGCGGTGTAATAGCGACCCCTGATTTCCGGTACCTCCAGTATTATGGGGGTGTTCTCATCGACCGCGAACCACGCTTGTAAATAGGCGGTATCCAAATTGGGGTTCACAAAATCTGTGGCACCGATCGGCGTGGCACTGATGGTGTTGTAGGAGAAGCCGGGCGCCCCTCGCTCGATGTGCTCCTGGCGGATCACCAGCATCCGGCCGAGCAGATAGATGTAAGCGTCGGCAATTGTCCTGTCGTCGGGCACGTCTCCCGCTTGTCCAAGTGATGCGGTGCTGAAGAGAGGAAGAGCGGCACTGCCCCCGAGCAGCACCATTGCTTGTCTGCGACTGATCTTCATGAGCCAGTCTCCCTGAGAGCAGGCGTCATCCCGCGCTTGGACCCGGATAGGCTTGGTTGCGTGCCGACGCCCGATTTCCGCCGGGCTGCTTATTGCCTTCGCAAGGTTCCAGTCGTACCGCGCCATGTGGCACACGGTGGGGGATCTCGAACCCGACACCGATTGATCTGGATCAAGCAATTTCTGAGTTTCACCCGAGCCTGATGTCTGCTTCGCGTCAAAAACCGCTAAGGCTCGGGGCGAGTATATGATTTCGGCTTCGCGTCCAAGAGCCGACCTTGTTGACGAGTACGCCCTAAAACAAAGGCCCCGACGATGTTGCACGTCGGGGCCTTCAAGATCATGAGGTCGGTTACGTCCGCCGTAGCCTCACGATCCTTTATGTCGCCGATTAGCGTTCCCGATCTGGCGCAGAGTGTGGCAAGGTTGCGGCATCCATCTGAGCGCATTGGGCTCGAAAGCGCTCGGCCGCCAACTCGCCCTTGCGCCAGTCTGCGCGCCGCCGGTGCTCAACCGCCAACGCCTTCTGCGCCTCAAACTCCCAGATGATCTTGTCGATCTCGGCACCGTCTAGCGTGCGCTTGATGCGCAACAGGGTGGACAGCACGATCACGAGATCGCCATAGGGCATCAGCAGATCGCGCGCGGCAACATTGCAGTGCGCGAGAAAACTATCGATTGCCTCCTCGCTCTTGCAGAACAGCAGGGCCAGCTCGCGCGCCTGCCGGACATCGTCAGCGGGCGCGGCAGGTTCACCGTCAAGCAGCATTCGCTCCGCCGCCCGGCCGGCAAGAAACTCGACACATTTGGCGTAGACGTTGGCGAAAGATATCCGCCACGGGAGAGCGATCTTCGCCCGCTTGGGGCATCTCCGAAGCAAGCGCCTCGCGCACGTGCCTCAGTTTTTACCCGTCAGATTCTTCAGCATGGCGTTGGAGGCTTCCTCGGCCTCGGCGAACGTGTTGAAGGGCGAACCGCCGATCTTAATCGCGCCATGGCTCAGATGAAGTGGACGCCATGACGCCAAATAGCCAACGCGCCCGCGAAAGCCCGGGCCAGTGCGGCTGCCATAGGTGATTACAAACGAAAAGCAGTCGCCGCTTGCGCTCCATATTCCCAAGTGCTCGACGACGCGTTGGAATTGCAGGGCCATCCCAGTCGCCCGTAGCGGATAGCAAATTTCACTGTCTGAACGCTGCCCCAAGGTTTGAATGGTGGCCCCTCGCTTGTCTGTCCGAAGCCCGACAAATAGCCGCCTTTTCATTCGAAGTGTGGGAATTGGGACACACTATGCCCCCCGGAGCGGTCGAGATCAGCGCCGGACGGCTGGGCCGGATGACCTGCGGGTCTCCGTCATACGAATCAGAAGAAAGCCGTGATATCCTCGCGGATCTCACATCACCGCTGGGGGCTGAATGACGATCGCCAAGAAAGATCTGCGCGCCGCTTTGACGTGCCTGGCGGAACGGTTTCCGCAAACCTTTGTGCTGGAAGGACACCAGCCGCATCGGCCGCTGAAGGTCGGGATCGCCGCCGATCTCTTGGCACGCTGCCCGGAACTTGGCCGCCGCAAGCTGGGCGCGGTGCTAAGCGCCTACACCCAGCGCATCATGTATCGGAAGGCCATGGTTGCCGGCGCGGCCCGCGTCGATCTCGACGGCAATCAGGCCGGCGAAGTGAGCGCCGCAGACGCTGAGCACGCGGCAGCCAAGCTCGCCGAGACCCTGGCGTCGCGTCAGGCCAGGCAAGCCGCGGTCAAGGCGGGGCGCGCAGGACGGATCGCAAGGCATCCGGCGGTCCCGGCGCCTCTGGCTGCAACGTCTCCGGCCGCAGGGACGCTGAAGGACAAGCCCGTGCTACGCCTGCCAGCGTTCCGTGTTTCTGCTCACCCGAACTGATCCTGCACCCGGCGGATAGGCCGGATGGTCGGGTTCTTGACCTTGACCCAGTCCTCGGATCGCGCGCCGCGATACGGCCGCTCGCGATGCTTCGAGACCAAGGTGGGAGCACGGCGCTGTTCCCACAACGCGATGAAGGCACACCCTACGTTCTGCCGATTCTCTTGGCTCTTAGCTCATGATCCCATTCGTCGAGCAGTTTTGTCATCTGATCCGATGGAGACATCGTTGCATCCAGCTGATCGTCGGCAGTAAGCGTCTGCTCGTCGTCGGGCGGCATCTCATATGCTGCATTGGGATCACGCCCATCACGAGGCGTCCTGAAGACCCTCCTGAACCGTTGCCAGAGGGCCTCACTTCGTACCTGCGTCATGCCTTTCCTCCCGTTCCGCGAACCAGCTTGGAGCACAGGGAGCGCCAAAGTTTGGCAAAGGCGATCACGTTTTGGATAACTTCGTCTGCACCGCCTGCGGCAAGCGTGACGCCGAGCTGAGGCCGAAGTTTCCGCACGCCGGCATGGGCACCCGCCAAGCGGGAGGGTTCAGCCGACCAACTGGCGCAGCCTGTCAGCCTGACTGCGCCAGGCATCTCGATCATTTTCGAGTTCGTTACGGATCAACTCGCCAACCTGGAACAGCCGTTCGATCTGCGCCTGCATCGAGGTCTCATCAGCTCCTGCCAGGTCGGTTGCGTCCCGTTTCATCGAGAAGCTGGTGGCCTGTCCGTCGCTCGCTCCAGGAGAAAATACGCGATGCAGTTCGGCGGGATCTATCCGATAGTCGCCGGTGTAGGTCCTCGTTGCCGGCAATCGACCAGAATTAACGGCGCGCCAGATTGTGGACTTCGATTGCCCCGATTCCTTGGCGGCCTCGCTCAGGCTCAGCATGGCAGTGCCTCCGCTTCAGGTGGTCTGCTGCACAACGTGGCAGAGGCGGCTTAACCGTTTCTAAACCGACCTCGCCGCGGCTTAGAACTGATCCAGCACCCGGTGTAAGCCGGATGGGCTCGGTTCTTCACCTTAATCCAATCCTTTGACCGCCCGCCGCTATAGGGCCGGTCGCGGCGCTTGGAGACGAGCCCTTCCAGCTCCAGCTTCTAGGCATGGCCGAACAGGGCCGGGCCGATCTCGCTCACGAAGTTAATGCCGACTTTCTGCGGAAGGGAAGCGGTATGTAATGCCATACTTTGCATAGATCTGCGCTGGTATCCGCCGCGCGACCACTCGTGCCACCGCTGTATCTATCGCTGCTACCAGCGCATCGTCCGCTCCGCGAAGACCGATACAAACGTTCCAGCGCAGTGCCGGTTCAGGCTCGTATCCGTCTGGTATTCCTACTGCCGTCTTCGGATGTTCGTGCCGATACCAGCCGATAGTCACTGGGTTGGTGGCGCCGATTTCGATTTCACCTGCCTCAATCGCAGCAATTATGTCTTCCTGAGAGGGAAAGACCGAAACGAGGAAGCCGTGTTTGGCCAGCCACTCGTGCTCGACCGTGCTAACCACGACACCAATCTTCTGGCCGTGCAAATCGTCAAGCCTGACCGATGAGCGAGATGAAACGATGACAACACCACTTTCTGCGTATGGTCTCGAAAAGCGAAGAGGTAGGCGGGTTGTCAGCGGTCCGGTAAGTCCCTCCTGATCGTAGCTTGGCGCAGAGGCGACGACGCTCATCAAAGCATCGCAACCCGAGTTCTTCGTATCACCGGCGTTTCGAACCCAAGTCACTCTGAGCCCTAGTCCCATCTCGTGCGCCACCACCTCCGCTAGTTCGATTTCGACGGTGACAGCGCGAGTGTGCAGGCCGTAACGCGAGTGAACGCTGAGCAAGCCTCGAAAAGGACGATGCACGGGCCGACCTGACGGCCATACCGAGACGACGGGATCAGCAGTTTCACGCGGCAGCAGCGGGGCCAACGAAGTGGCGCAACAATCCAAGCAGTCGATCGAGAGCATGACGGCGCAATTGCGGCAGTCTCTCCAGCAGGAGCACGATCGGGCCGAGGCCCTGGCAGTTGAATTGGCACAAGTACGCCAAGCCATGGAAGAGAAGAATGCCATTGCGGTTGAAGACTCGCCAGCCGTCAGGCCGTCTGCCGGCGTTGCGGTCGAGCAAAGTGAACCAGAGAACACAGCAACGGAAACCGGCCCTCGACGGCATCGTGCCGTGAGCCAGAACGCTGGCCTCAACTGCCAGCAGTATCGAACCTATAATCCATCATCCGGGACTTACAGGGGCTATGACGGACAGCTCCATACGTGCCCATAATTGGCTGCCTCGGAGCGGGGAACAGACGCGTCCGAGCGCCAAGGGCGCAAATGATACATCTGAGAGAGGTCGTGTCCCTAGTGGTGGTGTAGTTCGGTAGAGCAAAGCCGTCCGTACGCGCGCCCCCAAATAGCGCCGTAGCGGGCGGGCGGCTTTGCGGTGGTCACCGGCGATTCGCCGGTAGGATCGGGTTGCGACACGCCAACGCAACCGAGGAACCACCGATGACCGACGATATGATGAACCTGCGCACGCTCGTGGAGAAGACCCCTGATGCCGATCTGTTGCGCGAGATGATCGGCTTTGCCGCCCAAAGGCTGATGGAGTTGGAAGTCGAAGGCCAGACCGGAGCGGCTTACGGCGAGAAGAATCCCGAGCGTCTGGCCCAACGCAACGGCTACCGCGACCGGACCTGGGAGACCCGCGCCGGCACGGTCGAACTGCGCAATATTAGCGCAATTCAGATCTCCGGCCTCGGTCAAGGGATTGGGACCACCGCGAAACCATGCCTTGCTATTTCGCGGCAAGCGGCGGATTGATCAATCACCGATTGTCTCATCGGATGATCCGCCGCATCGTGACGCGGATGTCGCCGCTGTCCTCGCCCGCGTGAACCTAGCGCGAGGCCCCAGCCGCGATCCAGCAGGTGCCTGCCGCAAACACACGCGGCCGCCGGCACTGCCTCTTGGCTGCCGATTCCAGCGAGCACCTCGATGCATAGCGCGGTGTAGCCTCGCGCCACGGCTCTTGGATTGGAAAGGGGTCAAGCTTGCTGGCCCGTCCTGCATTGGCCTGTCGCAGCTGAGGAGAAAACTTATCTAAAGTTATAGCGGGAACCTCTTCGTAGTGCGGAAGTAGGTCAGCTTCGACCTCCAATTGTAGCCTGAGACGGTCCCGCTGCCGGATGTAAGCACGGTTCCATTTCTGTTGTGATCTCGCGTGCCTCACCGGACGGACGGCCATGCCCGTCAGTCTAACGACGGTGATCGATATGAAGAGCCTGCGACCGTCGCATGGTCGTCAGAACTTCGCTGGCCGCTTTGGGTCGTGCCCATTCCGATGCAACTCAGCGAGCAGCTCTTCTTGTCTGTTGTCTGGCAAGACCCCGCTCGCCTTCCCCAACATGGCACTCACCCTCAACATGGCACTCCGCTTCCGCGCGATGCTGCAACGGCGTGGCTCGATCCATCTCACACCATACCACGCAGCCAATTCCTCTTATGGCCAGCGCGCTGCGCCGATTTTCAGTCTGGAAATCTATCACACCGTCGGAGTTAGGAAGTCCGGCAGCATTTGCTTGGCCTAAAGATCAGGAGGCAGAAGTGCTCAGATTGCTGATCAAGCTTGCCGTGCTAGCGACGTTGCTGACGGTCCTGATCGCTCCACCCGTGATTAACCAGGCCTTTGCCAATGCCGGTGGTGGCGGCGGTGGTGGCGGTGGTGGCGGCCGCTGAGTTCACCTGACGTGACCGAACACGACGCCGCCGGTGTGCTCCGGCGGAGGCTTACTTTCGGTCATGACAAGGTGGAAGCTTTTCATCGTCCCCTCCTGTAAGCTGTGCGCAACCGGATATTGCAGGAACGCGCGCGTGACCTCCTCCATCAAACGGCAGTGCGGCGACTGCACGCTCTGCTGCAAGGTGATGGCGATAGAGGCGCTGTCCAAACCCGTGAATGTATGGTGCGCACATTGCCGGCCCGGCCGCGGCTGCGCAATCTACGCTGAACGGCCGCCCGAATGCGAAAGCTTCAGCTGCCTCTGGCTCGTCAATGACCTCCTCGACGAGCAATGGAAGCCGAGCAGGTCAAAGCTCGTCCTGACAACGTCGGAAGACGGCCTCGAGGTCAGGTGCGATCCGGGCTTTCCCAACGCCTGGCGCAAGCAGCCCTACGCCGCCGAAATCCGTGAATGGGCGGTCGCGGGTGAGACGAACGACATGACGGTGGTCGTGATCGTCGGCCAGCGGATGATTCTCGTTACGCCGGATCGGGAGTTTCGATCTGGGTATCGTCGGTCCGGACGAACGGATCGTGCGGAAACTCGACGGCACCAAGGTGGTGGGCGCGACGGTGGCGAAGGAGACTGACCTCGGACGCACGTAGCGGCGACAAGCCAGACGGGTACCGGTGCACTTCTAGATTTCCGCGAACACCTCGAGCAAATTACCATCGGGGTCACGGAAGAACAGCGTGCGATGCCCAAAGGGCTGGTCCGTCGGCGGCGAGAGCAGCGCGACTCCTTGTCTCACAAGCTCATCGGCGCACAGATCGACCTCGGGCGCGGACACTTTAAAAGCCAATTGAAGCGATGCGCTGCCGCTCGGCGTCGGCGTATCGCCTGCGGTTCGGCTTGGCCGCGCCAGGGCCAGCGTGTTGCCGCCGACCCGATACTCGATCCAGTTGGGAGAGAGCTCGCGCAACAACGAAAAGCCGAGGAGATCCTGGTAGAAGCGACGCATGGCGACCATGTCGCGCACGAAGATGACGGTGTAGTCAATCGCATGGATGGCACTGAAGGGCGATGTCGTGCGGTGTAGAGGTGTCTGTTCGCTCACTGAAGCTATTCCTGTTTCCCGCACGAGCGCAGCGACATGCGGGAAAGCTTCAACCAAGAGTACCCGGATGTCGCTCCGCTCATCCGGCCTACCTTATCTACATTATCTCACCAACCCGCCACTGTAGCGCAGCTCGTACAGGATTCCGCCACCCTGAGCGATCACCTCGACGCCGTGGAAGCGGTCGAGCGAACCCGTGGCTTCGTTACGATAGGTCATGCCGTCAGCGGCGAATGCAGTTGGTCCCCGATAGGGCAACTCGACGCTAACGCCAAGCAGCGCCTGTCGCAGGAATTTGTAGATCCGGAGCAGCGTGTCGTGATCACGGACATCGCTGCGCGCACCCCCGCTGTAGCACATCGACCAGATGATCTTGTCGTCCCGCGACACGGTCTCCTGGCCAACGAAGAACTCCATGCCGAAATAGATGTCGCGATAGGCGTAGGGCGGTGCGCGATGCTCGAGCTGCTTCGAGCCGGCGAGCAGAGGCGCCGCGATGGTCGCGTCGTCATCGAGACCGGCATAGGTGCGCCGCTTGGCCTCGACGAGGAAGGCGGCGAGATCGCTCAGAATACCCGGATGCGAGATCAATTCGTTCCACCCCTCAGCCGCGAATTGATCCACGAATCTGTCACCGCAACGCAGGCCTTTCGATACTATCAATTTCGCAGACGCAAAGCTCACGCCTCATTCACGTAAGCCGCAAGCCCTGCCCTGATCATCGCCAGCATCTCGTCGCAAACGGGGTCGCTGGTGCCGCGCGGCCAGGCCGCAGCGAGCAGCAGCTTGTTGGCCGTGGGATCGCGGGAATGGAGCGCACGCCGCGGGTCGCCATACGCGTGGTCCAGCGCGGGACTGACGGCAGGACTGCAACCAACGAGACGGTAAGCCGTTTACTTCGCGCAATTCATCGACCTACGGAGGTTCTCATGGCCAAGAAGGCGCTTTTTGCGCTCGGTGTTGCTGCGATCCTTGCTCTCGCACCGGGCACAGCTTCCGCACAACGCGGCTTTCATGGCGGGTTTGCAGGGGGAGGATCTGTCTCTTATACACATCTGACGCTGCC
>NZ_JBBIAM010000080.1:0-45461 GCF_054185185.1 Bradyrhizobium sp. UFLA05-153 | reverse complement strand
CTCCCTTAAGTGGTGCTCAACACGTCCACTTTGGCACATCGATGCCGTCGGGCGGGGCGTCCACCCCATCATAAATCTTCGTCGATGTCCGGTTCGCCCCGACACCGACCGCCTTTGTACAACCGCAGCAAGTGTCGCGATGGGCCAGATGCGGACTCTTGATCTTTGGTCTTGCACCTATTGTCGGCCTCAAGTCGTGCATTGATCCTTCACCCTATCTGTGCCAAGCTGAATTATCATGATGATCCGCGCATCCGATATCGCTTCGGTCTTCTTCCTGAGCCGTTAACGGCGCCTGCTTCGAGCGGGCGGAAGACGAGAGCGTGCTGGGCAGCCGCCTAGCCGTCCCATCTTACATTACTGGACCAATAGGTCGCACCAACGTTGCATCGCGCAGCGATAGGTGACCAGCCTAGAGCGATATGAGGATGATCTTCATGCCTGCTGATGAGATGCGCGCGCTCAGCGACGATCAGATACAGCGATTCGTTCGCGACGGATTCGTCCGCATCGACCGAGCCTTTCCGCGCGAACTTGCCGATGAAGCCCGCGCCATCCTGTGGCGCGATACCGGCTGCGATCCTCACGATCCGGGGACATGGACAAAGCCGGTGATCCGGCTTTCCGGCTACAAGGACCCGCCGTTCCTGAAGGCCGAACGCACACCGGTGCTGCACGCCGCGTTCGACCAAATCGCCGGCAAGGGTCGCTGGCGCCTGGGGTCGCTGGGCTTCGGGGGCACGTTTGTGGTGCGCTTCCCGCATCCGGATGCGCCCGGCGACGACGGCTGGCACATTGATACAAGCTTTTCCCCCGATGGCGGCGATCCGAACGAGCGGCGCGCGAACGTGAGGTCGCGCGGCCGCACCCTGTTGATGCTGTTCCTGTTCTCCGACGTCGGCCCGCACGACGCCCCGACGTGCATACGGGTGGGATCGCACATCGACATGGCGCGCCACCTTGCGACGGCCGGCGAGGCGGGGATGTCACATGAAGATATGATGCTGGACCAGATGGGTGCCGACCGGCCCGAAGCGCTGGCGACCGGCGAGGCCGGCGATGTCTACCTGTGCCATCCCTTCCTCGTCCACGCCGGGCAACGGCATCAGGGGACGACACCGCGGTTCATGGCGCAGCCGCCGCTGCATCCGCATCCGCAGGACCCTGTCCGGCTCGACCGCGAGAACGGTGATTACTCGCCGGTCGAGATTGCGATCCGGCAGGTTCTTCAGGGAGAGGGGCTTAACGACCCAGGTCCGACCGGACCCGAAACGTCGGCCGGCGGCCAAATGAATCGCTGAGAGGCTGACTTTCCCACTGGTGCGAACTTCTTCAATTTCGCACCAGTACCGGAGCGAAGGGCGAGGTCCGCCTCGGGTGTGCGCCGTGACAAGGCGGCGCTTTCCGGTGGGTGCAAGCCCCACCCGGCAAACGCTCCAGCCGGAAGCAATCGGAGCAGTCATGGAGGTAACGAAGTGGCTGAAGCCTTCGATTAGCGTGTCACGAATTGGTGACAGCGCGAGTGTGCAGGCCGTAATGCGAGTGAACGCCGAGCAAGCCTCGAAAAGGACGATGCGCAGGCCGACCCGACGACCCTTTCGGGGAAGGCTGACACGGCTGGAGGAAGTGAGCGAAGCAGTACCTCCAGTCGCTGCGCCGGGGTAGTGGCGACAGCATGTACACAAGGAAAGCGTATGCAACACGGGAGGCCCCACGACGTGGTCAGGGATGACCAACCGGACGCCCGCGAGGGACAGGCCGGGCGCCGTGGGGATGCGGAGAGGTTCGCAGTACCGGTGAAGCCGGGTAACGCCGGGGGAGGGAAGGGGCCTCAGTTCAAGACGAACGCAAGACGTAGTGAGGGACCTGGGGATTGGGCAACCTATCAACTCCGAAGAGTGTTCAGAAACTGCAGACGGCGTTGCACGCGAAAGCGAAGGCAGAAGCCGGCTACCGCTTTTACGCTCTGTACGACAAGATTAGCCGGGAAGACATCTTGGCCCATGCCTATGCTCAATGCCGCTCCAACAAGGGCGCACCGGGTGTGGACGGCCAGGACTTCGCGGACATCGAAGTGTACGGGGTGCAGCGATGGCTTGGCGAACTGGCGCTTGCGCTCAGGCAGGAGACGTATCGACCGGACCCTATCAGACGAGTGTACATACCGAAGGCCAATGGCAAACTCAGGCCATTGGGCATCTCAACCTTGCGCGATCGAGTCTGCATGACAGCAGCAATGCTGGTGCTGGAACCGATCTTTGAGGCCGATCTTCCACCAGAGCAATATGCCTACCGCCCCGGGCGAAATGCCCAACAGGCGGTGGTCGAGGTGGAAGCGCAGCTGTTTCGAGGCCACCCGGAAGTCGTAGACGCCGACCTCGCGGACTACTTCGGAAGCATTCCGCATGCCGACCTTCTCAAGTCGGTGGCGCGCCGGATTGTTGATCGGCGCGTGCTGCATCTGATCAAGATGTGGCTGGAATGTCCCGTGGAAGAAACCGACGATCGAGGAAGGAAGAAACGGACGACGGAGGCCCGGGACAAGCGGCGCGGCATCCCGCAAGGCTCACCGATCTCACCACTGCTGGCGAACCTCTACATGCGCCGGTTTGTGCTGGGATGGAAGATGCTCGGGTTGGAGCGAAGCCTCGGCTCTCGCATCGTGACCTATGCCGATGACCTCGTAATCCTGTGCAGGCGGGGCAAAGCTGAAGAAGCCTTGCGACAACTGCGCGTGATCATGGGAAAGCTGAAGCTGACGGTCAACGAGGAGAAGACACGAATCTGTAAGGTGCCGGAAGGAGAGCTCGACTTCCTGGACTACTCGTTCGGGCGGATGTACTCAGCGAGAACCGGCCAGGCGCGCCTGGGGTACCGGCCATCGAAGAAAAGCATCAAGCGCATGGTGGAGACCATTCATGCGCTGACGGCTCGAACCGGGTTAGGGCAAGACACCACAGAGCTGGTGGCGAAGTTGAACCTCACGCTGCGCGGATGGGCGAACTACTTCAATGTGGGCACCGTCATCAAAGCGTATCGGGCGATCGACAACTACACCGCCGTGCGGTTGCGCCGGTGGTTACGCAGCAAGCACAAGGTCAGGCGACGCAGGGGGCGGGACCTATCCACTCTCGCACCTCTACGGGCACTTCGGGCTCGTACGTCTAACCGCGCTTGGGCGCGACCTTCCGTGGGTGAAGGCGTGAGGTCTTGTCCGAGAGCCGGATGCGGGAGATCTGCCTGTCCGGTTCGACGAGCGGGATGTGGAAACGGAGTCACGGCTGCACCACTAAGGCACCGCCAGACGAAAGAGGCGGAAACAGATATGTGCAGCCTAAAGCCACCGCGCCACATCTCGACTCTACCATCCTCGACGCTTCTGCCCGGGCCGGCAAGGCTGCCCATTTCTCCAGCACCTCGATAGCGGCCACGGGCGAGCGCGCAGCAAGGCGAACTTGGTCGGCTGCCCGATCGCTGCCTTCCTCAGCCGTTCATGTAGGCCTTGTAAGACAGGAAAGCCCCGATCACGAGAAACACGACGGCCTCTCCCACAATAAGCCCCGTGCTGAGGCTGAGGGTCGCAGCCATTCCAGCGAGCCAGATCGGAAACAGCATGCGAACCAGGCCGCCGATCAGCAGAAGCCAGCCGAAGATCGTGACAAGAACCGCCCAGTCTGCGGCCCAGTGATTGTGCACGCGCACGACAGCGAGCCCGGCCACGAAGGAAACGACCCCTGAGACCAGCACGACCGCCGGATCGCGCGAGACTGCCTCGACCAGTGCCGACATCGAGCCCAGATTGATGAGCAACGCGGCCGCAAGCGCGATCAGAGACGGGCCGATTAGACCAGCGATCGCTTTTGAGTTTGCCATGGGTAGTCTCCCGGCGCGGCGCCGTTGTGCACCGGTCCTGACAAAAAAACACACAGCGCGAAGCAATCCGCTCCGCCCCAGCATGATAGCCCAAAAAGCTCGGCGCCGAGGAGGCGACATACCAGTGTGGGCGGCAGCCTGTGCAGGATTTCGATCCGACCAATGTCGTCCGTATCTCCACCGCGCCCGCAACCGGGTCGAGCGGTTCTTCAACAGGATCAAACAATGTCGGCGTGTGGCGACACGCTATGACAGGCTCGCCGTAAATTACCTCGCGTTCGTACAGCTTGCTTCAATCCGGCTGTAGCTGTGTCTTAATGACTCCGCGTCCTAGCGCTTCCACGGCATTGCTCAGGGCCTGCCGAGGGACGGCTAGAGCCGGCGCTCGCCCGTATCTCACAATATGCGCGATACGCGGCCGGGCTTTGGGCCCGAGATTCAGATTGCCTGCGATTGGCGTTCCGCCTAATAGTCTTGTACAGTTGACCAAGAACAGAGATCCGCCGGCCGCTCTTCGCGCCGGCAAGGGCCGGCCGATGCGCGGAGAGCGCGTATCGCGCCAACGGAGGATGGATCGAAAGCATGTCCGCAAACGGCTTTGGACTCGCCGGTATCATCGGAATGCCGGTCGCGCATTCGCGCTCGCCGGTGATTCACAATTATTGGCTGAATGCCCACGGCATCCGCGGCGTCTATGTGCCGCTCGCGGTTCAGCCCGAGCGGCTGAAGGACGCGCTGCCGGGTCTCGTCGCGCTCGGCTTCCGCGGCTGCAACGTCACCATGCCTCACAAGCAGACGGCGATGGCGCTGCTCGCCCGCGTCAACGACACCGCGCGCCGCATCGGTGCCGTCAACACCATCGTCGTCGAAGAGGACGGCACGCTCTCAGGCTTCAACAATGATGGCAACGGTTTTGTGCAGAGCCTGCGCGATGCGCGTGAGGACTGGCGTGCCGACGAGGGACCGATTCTGCTGCTCGGCGCCGGTGGAGCCTCACGTGCGGTGGTCGTGGCGCTGCTCGAAAACGGCGCGCGCGAGATCCTGATCGCCAACCGCACGGCGGACAAGGCGGAAGCCTTGGCGAAAGAGTTCGGCGCAAATGTCCGCACCGTCGCCTGGGCGGACCGCAGCGCTGCGGTCGCCGACAAGGCGCTGGTCGTCAACTGCACCGATCGCGGCATGGTCGGCAAGGATGCACTCGAGATCGACCTGTCGCGGCTGAAGCCGTCGACCCTGGTTGCCGATCTCATCTACACGCCGCTCGAGACGCGGTTCCTGGCTGAGGCCCGCACGCGCGGCTGCAAGACCGTGAACGGGCTCGGCCTGCTGCTCAACCAGGCACGGATCGCCTTCAAGGCCTGGTTCGGCGTCATGCCCGACGTGACGCCCGATCTCATCAAGGCCATCGAAGCGACCTTCTAGAAGTTTTTCCGCCATGACCATCCCGGCGTGTCCCAAGATCGATTGCCACATCCACGCCATTGATCCCGCGCGGTTTCCGTACGTGTCCACAACGCCCTATCGGCCGAGCGGGCAGGAGATCGCGCCGGCCGCGCAGCTTCTCAGCGTGTTCGACGTCTTCGACGTCAGGCACGCGCTCGTCGTCGCCACCAACACCGGCTATGGCAGCGACAGCCGCATCCTGCTCGACACGCTCGCGCAAGGGAAAGGCCGCTTCAGGGGCGTCGCGGTCGTCGAGAACGACGTCGATGTGAGGGAGCTCGAGCGCCTGAGGGCGGCCGGCGTGATCGGCGTTGCCTTCAACGTCCCGTTCCACGGCGCCGAATACTATCGCAACACCGCGCCGCTGCTGACGAAGCTGACCGATCTTGGCCTGTTCCTCCAGATCCAGGTCGAGCAGGATCAACTGCTCGCTTTGCTGCCGCTGATCGAAAAATCGAACGTCAAGCTGGTGATTGATCATTGCGGGCGGCCGCCGGTCGAGCAGGGCCTGAACGGCAAGGCCTTCCAGGCGTTGCTGGCGATCGGCCGCACGCGCGATGCGCACATCAAGCTGTCGGGCTACTACAAATTCTCGCAGCGGCCGCATCCTTACGAAGACGCCTGGCCGTTCATCGCAGCGCTGGTCGACGCCTTCACGCTCGATCGCTGCGTCTGGGGCTCGGACTATCCGTTCCTGCGTGCCCAGGAGCGGCTGGATTACGGGCCGCTGCTCGCGGTGCTGAGCCGGCTGTTTCCCGATCCGGCCGATCAGCACAGCCTGTTGTGGCGAACGCCGACAAGGCTGCTCGGCTTCGACCCAGATCAATCAGCATAACGAGAAATAGAGGGAGGACGTCATGAAGGCCTTGGGAAAATGGGGTGGCATCGTCGCTGCTGCGTCGCTGTGGGCGGGCCTCGCGCAGGCGCAGACGACGGTCTACATCCCAGATGTCGTCGAGCTGTCCGGCCCCGGCGCGGTCTCCGGCACCAACTGGCGCGACGGCGTTGCGCTTGCGATCGACGAGATCAACGCCTCCGGCGGCATTCTGGGCCGCAAGATCGAAACCGAGCATCTCGACACCCAGAGCAATCCCGGCGTCTCTCGCGCCCAGGTGCAGAAGGTTTTGGACAAGGACCCGTATGTGGTGCTCGGCCCGATCTACTCCGGCTCGGTCAAGGTCAACATGGCGCTGACCCAGGCGGCCGAGATTCCGCAGATCGTCGGCGCCGAAGCCGCCGACATCACCACGCAGGGCAATCCGTTCGTCTTCCGCACCGCCTTCGGCCAGCAGTTCTCCATGCCGAAGATCGCCAACTATCTGCACGACAAGCTCAAGGTGAAGACGGTCGCGCTGGTCTGGGTCAACAATGATTTCGGCAAGGGCGGCCACGACAATTTTCTGAAGGAGATGAAGGCGCGCAACATCGACATCGCGGCCGATATCTCGACCGAGCAGGGCCAAGTCGATTTCGGCTCCGACGTCATCAAGCTGAAGAGCGCCAAGGCCGATGCCGTGTTCGTCTACACCAACGAGGAGGAGAGCGCGCGCTTTCTGATCGAGGCAAGGCGGCAGGGCCTGTCGACGCCGCTGTTCGGCGAGACCACGCTGCTCAGCCAGAAGGTCGTCGAGCTCGCCGGCCCCGCCGCCAACGGCGTGCGCGGCCATGTCGGCCTTTCCGCCGATGCGCCGGTGCCTGCGATCCAGGACTTCGCCAGGAAATTCAGCGCGCGCTACAAATACTGGCCCGACCACAACGGCATCAAGGGCTATACGGCGGTCTATCTCGTCAAGTACGTTACCGAAAAGATTGGCAAATTCGACAGCAAGGCTTTCGGTGCGGCCATGAAAGGCCTGACGCTGACGCCGGACAAGGCGCCTGGCATGCTGATGGAAGCGAGCTGGGACCAGAATGGCGACATCGACCGCGCGAGCTTCCTCGCCGAGATCGTCGACGGCAAGCAGAAGATCGTTGAGACGCTGCCGAAGTTGAAGGGCGGGAGGGAGTGAAGGGGCTGACGCGTTTTGCGTCCTTGCCGTTACTCCCCTGAGTGCGCGGTCTTGGTCACCCGAACTGCGCGGCTCACCAGATGATCCAGCGAAATCGGCCCAGGTCCGTACGCCATGATTGCGAGGGCCATCGCAGCCCAGGTGATGTGCACCGGCCATCCGTCCGGCACCGTGAGCTCGACGATCACGGTCATGAACAGGAGGCCGAGCGCTGCGAACCGGGTGCCGAGGCCGAGCACGAGCAGGATCGGAAGCAGGATCTCGCCAGATCCAGACAGGAAGGCCATCACCGTCGGCGCCGGGAAATGATAGGGCCCGCCCGGCAGGTGCAGCATGAACTCATCGCTGAACAGCGTCACGGCCGTGTCGTTGAGCCTCAGAAAGCCGCCCCATTTGAGGATGCCCGAGCGCCAGAACGGCACCGCCAGCGCGACGCGCAAGACGAGCTGGACGAGAGAGGGCGATGCGATCGCCTGCACCAGATGATCGGCCTTGCAGGCGAGATGTCCGAGAGAAGGCAGAGTGTTCCCCGCTGCAATATCTTGGTTCGTGATCATCGTCCGTCTCCGAAAGTCGCTGGCGCGATAGAGGTGAATGCACCGGCCTCGATCAGACCGGCGATATTCGCGGCAATATCGAATGTGGGCGCCTGCTTGAGCGCCATAGCTGCGGCTTCGCCGAGCGGACATCCCGCCATCAGGCACGAGATGAAGATCGCGCCACCCGGCGGGAGCTGCCGCACCACGACCTCGACATCCGGTCGCGTGATCAATGCGTCCTCGGGCGTTGACGCATCGATGCGGCCGACGGGCTCCGCACTGCGGTTGGCGGCAAAGATCGTGACGGCTGAATAGGGCGAGCGCACCAGCCGCGTTGCCGGATGCGCGGCAAAGACGAGGCTGGCAAGCCGTTCCGGCGCGATCCTCGCCAGAGCGTGCGGCGCAAGCGGCACCGCATCGGCGGCATGATAGGCATCGAGCCAGGCGCGTTCGACGCGCGCGACATCGGCGAGCCAGGGCAAAGACTGCGCGTATTCGTAGCGTTTGATGAACGCCGGAAAGTCGCGGCCATATTCGAACAGCAGCGGCGATCGTGGCGGGCTGCTGCGGATGTAGAAGCGCGCCATGGCACGGAAGAAGTCGTTGCCCGTGATACGCAGCACGGCCGCATAGATCGCCGCGAGCGCCTCGATCAGGCTGACCGTGACGTTGTTGCGGTAGACGCCGAGGCGTTTCTCGGTCGCCTTGCCGTTCGGTCCGATGACGACGGTCGGCACAGCGCGCGTCGGATCGAGCAGCGCAGGAGCGATGGCGGCTGCGTAAGATGTGGAGGGCTCAGGCGGCATGACGATCATCCGAAACTGCGGCGGCGTGGGCACGATCCAGGATCGCCTGCGCCCGCGCGGCTTCGGCTTTGAGGACCGGCCAGTCGGGAATGCTGCTGTCCCACTCGATCAGTGTCGGAACCGGACCGCGGCGCTGGATGACGATTTCGAACAGCTTCCACACGGCATCCGCGACCGGGCCGTCATGGCTGTCGATCAGCAGCGGATCACCCTCGTCGTCACTCTGCTCCACGTGCCCGGCAAGGTGGATCTCGCCGACCCGCGACAATGGGAAGTCGGCCAGATATTCGAGCGCCGCGAAGCCGTGATTGGTGGCGGTGACGAACACGTTATTGATGTCGAGCAGCAGGCCGCACCCTGTGCGGTCCGCCACGCTGCGAATGAAATCCGTCTCGCTCATCGTTGAGGTGGCAAAGGCGACATAGGTCGACGGATTTTCCAGGAGGATGGGCCGCCGGATCGTCTCCTGCACCTCGTCGATGTGATCGCAGACGTGCTGAAGCGTCGCCGCGGTGTAGGGCAGGGGCAAAAGATCGTTGAAAAAGCCGGTCTCATGCGTCGACCAGGCGAGATGCTCCGACACCAGCGCCGGCTGGTAGCGCGCGACGAGGCCGCGAAAGCGCGCAAGGTGTGTCCGGTCGAGCGCTCGCGGGCCACCGATCGACATGCACACGCCATGCAGCGACAACGGATGATCGCGGCGCATGGCCTCGAGCGCGCGATGAGGAGCGCCGCCGGCGCCCATGTAGTTCTCGGCATGGACTTCGAAGAAGCCGCGCTGCGGCCCTTCGGCAAGGATCGCGGCGAGATGCTCGTGCTTGAAGCTGGTGCCGGCGAGCCCGCCGATCGGCGGCGAAAAGCGGAGAGGCATGGTCGCAGGCGCATCTAGCCTGATCGCAATGGTCATGATGCTCCTCCGCTCTCTGTTGTCATGATGAGCTGGCTGCCTCAGATCGGCTTGAGCGAGCCGTGCTTGCCGTTCGGCAGCTCGATATTGGCGCAGGTGCCGCCCTGGACGAATTTCCAGGCATTGCCTTGGAAGTCGGCCGTCGACGTGCCCTGACAGGTCGTGCCCGGTCCCGCGGCGCAATCGTTCTGGCCTTTCAGTGCAACGCCAAAACACTTCTCCTTCTTGGCGGCGACGGCAGCATCGGCCTCCGCCTTGGTGAGTGGTGCGGCCGCGGCGAGCGTCGCGAGCGCGGTCGAGACCGCGCCGGCGAGCATGAGCGAGCTGACTAGGGTCTTGGCAGACATGAAATTCTCCTCTCGAGGGTTGCTCCGCTTGGCAAGCGAAGGTGCATGACTTCATTCGTCGCGGCGGCCTCCGTTGTTACGGGCAACGCCGCTCACGAGTCCGTGAAACCGTTTCGATATCGCGCACGACGTCGTACGCTTGGGACGCGATTAGCGAGGAAGCGGCGGGGCAAATCCAATGCCTTGTTCCTATCGCCACATTAGCCGGCGGGCATTGGCCGGGTGCCGAGACATTTGCGAGACGTAACGGACGGCGCAGGCCCTGCGTATGTCGATATCAGCCGGCGCAATGCGCCGCGCATGGCTCGAGGGCAGAACCAAGGATGATCGCGAATCCTGGACGATATCGTCGACCGACGTCCCTGTCGGCCCTCAACCGGCTCACCGTCAGCATTCGTCTCGCGGTGTCGGCGCTGGTGCTGACCGCAATCCTTCTCACCGCCGCGCTCTCGAGCCTGTTGTGGTGGCGCACGGCGGAAGCGACCAGCCGGCAGCTCGCCAGCACCATCAACGAACAGATCGTGGCCGCCGTTCGCAAGGAAGTGTCGGCGATCGTGGATGAGGCGCGCGCCGCCCATACCGCCATTCGCACGCTGTTCCTGCAAAACGTGCTCGACACCCGCGAGGCGGACAAGCGCGAATTCGTGTTCCTGTCCCAATTGCAGTCGCAGGCGACGATCTCCTGGGCGGCGTTCGGCTGGCCCGACGGCTCGTTCTTCGCCGCCCACAAGCTCGGCGACCGCCATCTGGAGATGATGGAGATTTCGCTGACCGATCATCCCGGCCAGCGGCGGGTCGACGAGTATGAGGTGGTGCCGGGCGACATCGAGTTCACGCATCGCCGCTTCGAGCCGACCGATTTTCGCGTCGCCGAGCGCGACTGGTTCAAGACCGGCATGGCCGCGGAGCAGCCGCAATGGTTCAAGGTGACCGACTACCCGATCGGCGAGCGGCCGTCGATCGCCTTTGCCGGGCCGATCGACGTCTACCAGGAACGCCAGGGCGTTCTTGCCATCGTCATCGAATACACCCGGCTTGCGAGGTTCCTGGCGCAGCTCGAGGTCGGCCGCACAGGCACTGCCTTCATCTTCGACGGCAGCGGCGAACTGGTCGCCGCGCCCGACAAGGACGCCGACGAACTGCATCCCGTGCATGGCGAGCAGCCGCTGCTGCCGTTGGCGCGGACGGCGCTGGCGAAAGCCAGCGAGGAAGGCGGGAAGGATGCATGGCGAAGCCGACTCGCCGCCGGCGGCGCGGCCTATGAAGTCGCGCTCACGCCGCTGCCGTTTCCAGGCTGGCGACTTGCGACCGTGATTCCCGAGGCGGAGTTTCTGGGTCCCGTCGAGACGACGTTGCGACGCCTCATCGTCGGTCTCGCGGTGGGAGCGGTGCTGGCGGCGCTCGCGTCGGCCGTGCTGGCGCGGTCGGTGATCGCAGCGCCCCTATCCCGCGTCGTGGGCGAGCTCCGCCACGTCGAAAGCTTTGCGTTGGAGCAGGTTCGGCGGCATCCCTCGCGGCTGAAGGAGATTGCGAGCCTGTCGGGCGCAATCGCCGAGATGGCCGCGGGCCTGTCCGCCTTCCGCAAGTTCATTCCGGCCGATCTCGTCCGCTCGCTCCTGCGCCAGGGTGTCGAAGCAAAACCCGGCGGCTCCATTCAGGAGCTGACCGTGATGTTCATCGACGTTGCCGGCTTCACACGACTCTCTGAACGCATGGGCGACCGCGTCGTGCCGCTGCTGTCAAGCTATCTCGATCTTGCCTCCGAGATCATCGTCGCTCACGGCGGGACCATCGACAAGTTTATCGGCGATGCCGTGATGGCGTTCTGGGGCGCGCCCCAGCCGCAGGTGGATCACGCGCTGCTGTGCTGCCGGGCCGCGCTCGCCTGCCGCCGCGCGATCGAGTCCTCCGGTCTCATCGACGATCTCGGCCATCCCCTCCAGATCCGCATCGGAATCAATTCCGGCCTCATGCTGGTCGGCAATATCGGCTCCGAACTGCGCCTCAACTACACCGTCATCGGCGACGCCGTGAACGTCGCAAGCCGCCTGGAGAGTGCCAACAAGCATTACCTGACGCAGATCCTGATCGGCGAGACGACGGCGCGCCTCGCGCGAGGAGACGTCGTGACCCGCGAGATCGACAGCATCGCCGTCTATGGGCGCGAGGAAGGGCTCGCGGTGCATGAACTGGTAGGGCTGACGGGAGAGGCCGACGCGGAGCGTCAGGCGGCGAGCTGGATTGCGCGCTACGAGCAGGGGCTCTCCAAATACCGCGCGCGCGATTTCGCCGGCGCTGCCGCCGATTTCGAAGCGGTGCTCGGGGAACGGCTGCGCGATCGTCCCGCGGAACTGATGCTGGAGCGTTGCCAGCAGTTGCTGCGGTCGGGTCCGGATCAGGCGTGGCGCCCAGTCGCCACGCTGAACTCGAAATAGCCCTCGGTGTCCCCGGGATACAGCGGGGCTTTACCTTGATTTGGAATGTGAGTTCCCCGCCGTAGGCGGCCCCGCTAAGTTGACCCGCGATGCCCCCTGACAACCCGGCCTGAGCGCGTTCATGCATTCTGTTGCACTGCTGACAGCCAGCTACGCCAAGGATATCGAGCGCTTCTCGCTGCTCGCCGAGAGCATCGACACGTGGTTAACGGGATACACCAGGCACTACGTCGTCGTTAACGACGAGGACGTTCCGCTATTCGCGCAGTTCGCCTCCGACAAGCGCGTCATCGTGCCGGTGTCGCGTTATCTGCCGCGATGGTTGTTTGCCGCGCCGTCGTTCCTCCAGCGGGGCAACCGGAAGGTCTGGCTCTCGCTGTTGTCCTCTCCGGTGCATGGCTGGCACATCCAGCAGATCGTCAAGATCGCGGGCGTGCTTGGCGCGTCCGAGCAGCGCGTCTGCATCCTGGATTCCGACAATCTGTTCTTCCGCGAGTTCGACGTCGGCCGATATGCGGGCTCCGCGAAGGCACCGCTGTTCGTTACGCGCGGTGCGATCGGCGCCGAGACGCCGTTGCACTGCCTTTGGCTCCGCACCGTCGATCAACTGCTCGGCATGCCCGATACGCCCTTCCCGGCGGACGACTATGTCGGCAATGCGCTGGTCTGGGATAAGGATTCCGTGCAGGCGATGACCGACGCGATCAAGTCGGCGACGGGAACGAACTGGATTCTGGCGCTGTGCCGCCGCAAGAAATTCTCCGAATACCTGCTCTACGGCCATTTCGTCGCCAGTTCGCCAAAGCATCTGGCGGCGCATGAGATCACCGAAGACAGCATCGCGGTGTCGCATTGGGATGACAGCCGGCTCGATCGCGCGGCGATCGAAGCGATGATGGGCGCCGCTTCGCCCCGGCAGGTCGCGCTGTGCATCCAGTCCTACTCGTCGACCTCGATCGAGGACATCCGCGACGTCTTCCGCCTGCGCTCACGCGCGCCGAGCCTTGCGCCCGGCGATCACGTCGGTGATGGCGCAGGGATCGAAGCGCCGAAAATGGCGCGATAGCCGGTCGCCGCTCAGGCGGGCTTCAGGAATTTGCCCATCACGTCCATCAGCGGCTTCGGCTGAAAGTTGCCGTCGAGCGGCAGCGGCCGGTTCGGCTGCTTGTCGGGTCGCTTGAACGTCCCGTTGATCCAGCTGTAGCGATCCGAGATGCCCCAGCTCAGGATCGAATTGAGCGGGCCGCTCGCGGTGATCGCCGTCAAGAGGTCGTCCACGCGCTTCGCCACGATGGCGTCGCGCTGCGCCGGATCGCCGGGTAGTTTTTGGTCGTCGACGTCGAGCTCGGTGACGAGGATCTCGAGCCCCCACGAGCGCATCTCGGCGACGAAGGCGGCAAGCCCGTCCTTGTCGATCTCGAGCTCGGCATGCAGATGCGACTGCAATCCGACCGCATGCAGCGGAACGCCCTGATCGAGCAGGTCCTGGATCAGGTTGCGGTAGGCCGCGCGCTTGGCGATGAAACTGTCCTTGGCGGACTCGATGTCGTACTCGTTGATCGCGAGCTTCACGAACGGATCGGCGGCCGAGGCGGTGCGGAAGGCGAGGGGAATCCAACGCTCGCCCAGCATGCCCGACCAGTAGCAGTCGCGCCGATCGGTGATCTTGCGCGGATTGTCGGGGATCGGCTCGTTGACGACGTCCCACGAGGTCAACTTGTCCTTGTAGTAGGCGACGACGGTCGAGATGTGATCGACGAAGGCCCGCTCGGCCGCCTTCGTCTCCTTGATCTGCTTCGTCCAGTCCGGGATGTCGTGGTACCAGGCGAGCGCGTGGCCGCGCATGGTCAGGTCATTTTGCCGCGCGAAATCCAGGATCGCATCGGCGCGCTCGAACGCGAAGGTGTGCGGATCCGGCCGCAGCATCGGCCATTTCAGTTCGAGGACCGGAACGACCTGCGTGCAATACGTGCTGATGGCCTCGCCGAGCCGCGGGTCGGCCTGCAAATCCCACAACGTGGCCGCGGCGCCATAGCCGGGGCGGCGGCTGAGCTGCCTTGAGGTCTGGGCGCCGGCCGTGGAGCGAGCCGCGATCGCCGCTGTCGCGCCCAGAAGAAATTCGCGTCTGTCGAGGCTCGCCATGCCGCGTAGTCCTAACGCGCCGATAGACGCTGCATCACGGCTTGTGCGATCTCGTAGTAGTGCAGCGCCCCTTTCTCGAGCGTGAGATTGTCGAGGACGTAATCGCGGGGCTTGAAGTCGCCGGCTTCGCTGTGTGCCCAGAACTCCGCCCAGCGCGACTTGAAACCTTCCGCGTTGGCGAACTTCATGCCGCAGCGCTCGTCCCAATAGGGCACCGAGGTGACGCCGCCTTCAAAGCGGACCTTGTGCGGAAAATAGCCGGGGTCCTGCCACGCGCCGCCGCGCTCCCAGGCGAGGACGGGAACGTTGCTCGCGAGTGCCTGCTGGCAGGCGATGCCCTGGCTCTCGTGCTCGCAGAGGAAGATCATGGTCCGGCAGCGCGCGAGCGCGGCCTTGTAGTCGTCCTCCTTGTAGCTGCCGTAGCGAACCTCCTCGAAGGAAAGACCGCTCGCCTTCAGATGCGCGCGGATCGGCTCGATCAGTTCGGTCTCGTAGCGGTCGTGCTCCCAGCGGACCTTGTCGTAGAGCAGCACGTCGACGCTCTTTTGTTCAGCAGGCAGCGACGTCCAGACATCGGTGTCGATGCCGACCGGCCAGGCCTCGACATTCGGCCAGCCCGGCCGGCACATCTCGACATACCACTGGCAGGGCACCACGATGTGCTTGATCGGCGCGCGCTTCAACAGGTCCGGATCGTCGATCGGGTGATTGTACATGGCAACGCCGAGCAGGATCGGATTCTTCCACGCGATGCGATCGAGCACGAAAGGCCGCCCGATGATGCAGGCGAGTTCCTCGGGGTGCTTGCGAATGTGGCGATAGTCGTTGACGCGATAGCGGATGCCGAGCCTGTCGAGCCCTGCGCACAGATTGAGGAACACGCGTTCCTGCCCGCTGATCCACGGCTTGCCGAACAAGAGGCGCCTGAGTAGCGGCCGCAGATGCCGGTCGCCGCGAAACCAGCGATCGTCCCTCTCCTCGAAGAAGAGGTTGAGCACCATCCGCTCGCCGCGCGCGATTTCCGGCTGTATCGGGGGCAACGCTGCACTCTTGCTCTGGCCGGCTCCCCTGCGGCCAGCCTCGGAGAGGCACACATCGGCCCGAGCACGTTCAACAACTTCCATGTCAGTCGGATCCACACCTGGCGACGATCGGCGACGCTCGAAACCACTGTTTCTATTGGGTGATCGAGCCTACGAGTTCAAGGCAACCGCAAATTTAACGCTAACGTACGAAATAGAGCCTAACGGGGAATTCGCCGGTCCGATTAGCCCGTTTATGTGAGTATTCTCGGACATGCTGCGGCGCAGTCGTCAACATAGCCCAACCAAGGTCCGACTGATTAACGAAGCGTTAATTGGCTGGAACAGTCACGCTCCCGTGCTCGCATGCTGAATCGCCATTTCTCCATCTATCTCGCGGCCTACATCCTGCCGGCGGCCGTCGGCTTTTTCGCGATCACGACCTACACGCGGCTCCTGAGCCCGGCGGAATATGGCGTCTACGTCGTAGGCCTCAGCATCGCCAGCATCCTGGGCGCGATCTTCTTCGCCTGGATCAAGCTGTCGGTCTCGCGCTACCAGGCGATGTCGCCGGAGGTGGATTTTCGCGGCACGGCGATGGTTGCCTTCGCGCTGACCGTCTCCGCTCTCTGCGCCACGGCGCCGCTGACGTTCCTCTTCCATCGCGACGTCAGCTTCGAGTTGCTGCTCGCCAGCGTGTTCGTTGCCATCACCGCGAATGCGGTCGATGTCGGTCAGGAATTCGAGCGCGCCAAATTGCGCCCGTACAGGTTCGCGGCAATTGCGATCGTGCGCAGCCTGGCGAGCGTCGGCTTCGGGCTGCTCGCGATCTATTTGGGTTGGGGCGGGCTGGGTCTGCTCGCGGCGTTCGGGCTCGGCTCGCTGACCGGCATCGTTCTCAATCTCGCGGGCGACCAGACCAGGATCGCGCCCTGGCAGAAGAGCCAGCTCACGCAACTCGCCCGCTACGGCTTGCCGCTGACCATCGGCGGCCTCTCGGTCGCGCTCTATTCGACCAGCGACCGGCTGATCGTCGCCTATCTTCTCGGCAAGGATGCCGCCGGAATTTTCGGCGTTGCCGCCGATCTGCCGCGGCAGTTTCTGGTGATGCTGGCCTCGAGCGTCGCTGCGGCCACCGTGCCCATCGTGTTCCGGACGTTGAGCCAGGAGGGCCATGCCGCGACCCGTGAACGACTCAACGAAAGCCTCGAGCTCCTGCTCGTCGTGATCATGCCGGTCGCGATCTGGCTCGCGCTCGCTGCGGACCAGGTCGCCGGAACGCTCGTCGGCGTCGACTTCCGCGCCGGCGTGTCGGCGCTGCTGCCGATGCTGGTCGTCGCGCGGGTGCTCGGCATCGCCAATCAGTTCTATGTCCAGATCAGCTTCCAGCTCGCCGAGCGGCCCTTCATCCTTGCCGCGCAGTCGTTCCTCACGCTGGTGCTGAGCATCGCGCTGATGTTCGCGCTGATTTCGGGCTTCGGGCTGTATGGCGCAGCGCTGGCAACGTTCGCGACCGAAGCCATCGGCTTCGTGGCCGCGGTCGTCCTGATGCGCCGCGCCTATGTGCTGCCGTTCGATCCGGGCCGGCTCGCGGGCGTAGGCGCCTCGGCCGCGATCATGGCGGCGGCGATCCTCGTGGCCCGCTCCCAGGTCAACGGCACCGGCCTGTTGTCGCTGATCGTGGTAAGCTTGGCCGGCGGCGTTGCTTATGCCGGCGCAGCCTGGCTGCTCAATGTCGCGAACGCCAGAACGCTGACGCTGCGGCTGTTGCGAAACTTCAACCGGAAGGCTCTCGGCGTCTAGCCGATACGACTAGCCGCGACCGACGAGATGCGCCGCGGAGCGCCAGGCATGATGCGACAGCACCTGGAGGCTGCGGACCGTTTCGACGCGAACGAGTGCGGTGTCGGTGGTGAGCGTTGCATTGGCGACTGCGCCGAGTGTCGCGCTGCGGTGGCGGCGCAGCACTTCGCCAAGTTCCGTCGTGCAACGCTCGAGCTCGGCGATGGCTTCGTCGGTCTGGATCGCGCGCGGACCGGCCATGGCGTCGACGCCATGCGGGACTGGCACGACCGGCTGCGATGGTGCGGCCACGCCGCGGGCGAGCGCAGCTGCGCTTCGCATCACTTCGGCGCAGAGTTCTCCTGCACGGACGTCCTCCGGTCCATCCCTCACTGAAGCGAAATTGATTCCGCCATTCGCCACGTCCGTCAGCCGAGACGCATGGTCGAGTGCGTGCAGTGTGCTGGTCAGACTCCGTTGCTCGTCCTCGGTGTCAGGCGGTCCGGCCACCTCCGACAAAAATATCTGTGCCTGTCGCAGGGCGTCGGCGGCGTCCTGCAGCGATACGGCGGCTCTCCCGAGACGGACTGGTGCAGCTCGGCCAGCCAGTGCCGCCTCGACCCAGGCGCAGACCGTTACGAGCACGCGCGCGATCGTTCGGCGTACCGCTTCGACGGCCACGATTGGGGTCACGAGCGCCGAGGGATCGAGACACCGCGTGAGCGGCGAGCCGCGCTCGGGCAGGATACGCTCGACCAGACGTGTGAACTGGTTGATCAGCGGCAGCAGGACCACCACGCCGACGACATTGTACGCGGTGTGATATCCGGCCAGCAGCGTGACGCCATCGATGCTGTTCGAGGCGCGCACGAGCAGTGGGATGGTGACAGGAAAGAGCACGAGCGCGATGACGGCGGCGATCAGCTTGAAAAGAACATAGGCAATGGCCAGCCGCTTGGCGGTGATGCTCGCGCCAATCGCGGCGAGGGCGGAGCTCGTCGCCGTTCCGATATTCTGGCCGATGATCAGCGCACAAGCCTGGTCCAGCCCGATCGCACCGGCGAAGTGACCGGACAAGGTCACCGCGACGGCGGCCGTTGACGACTGCATCAGGGCGGTCATCACCAGTCCGATCACGACGAGCACCAGCACGCCGAGCAGGCCCGACCACCACCGCCCGTCGGGACCCGCGAGAACGGCAGGAAGGTCCGCCGGGTGCAATCGTTCGGCGAGCCCGCCCATGCCCTGCTGCAAGGTCGTCAGCCCGAAAAGCACGAGCCCGAATCCGGCGAGCGCTGCGCCTGCGCCGGATATTCGCCCGCGCGCCAGAAGCTTGGTCAACGCGCCAGCGAAGATCATCGGCAGTGCCGCGGCGGTAAGCGAGACACGGACGCCAATGAGCGCGACCAGCCAGCCGGTGCCCGTGGTGCCGATATTGGCGCCGAACACCAATCCCAAGCCTTGCTGGAACGTCAGCAGGCCCGCGCTGACGAGGCCGATCGTCGTCATCGTCGTTGCACTCGACGACTGCACCAGGAGCGTGACGACGGCGCCCCAGAAGGAGCCGTGAAGCGGCGTCGCAGCGGCCTTGCCGAGCACGGTGCGCAGGGCGGAGCCGGCCAGCGCCTTCAGGCCTTCCGTCATCACGGTCATGCCGAGCAAGAAAAGACCGACGCCGCCGAGTACCGAGATTGCCGTGGACATGCGGGCTCCCGAAGTGAACGACGATCAGCCAGCCCCCTCTGACTGTAGCGCAGTTGCCGAAGTGAAGGCAGTTGACGACACAGCGTGGGAACTACGCGGCATTGAACGTTCAGTAAAACAGTTTGCTAAACAACTTCGCTTGGCTTCGATCGCGTTGGCGTCGCGGTGATTGGCGCGGTCTGCGTTCAATGGCGAGAAGCAAATTCACCGAAATCACGGCGCTTGTGCTGCTTTGCAGCAGGCTTCCGGCGAATGCGGCCGCGGACGAGCTTTTTTCCGGGCGCGCCAGAAACCAGCTTGACGGCTTCGAGAATTTAGTAATAGGTTTAGTACTATAAAAAAATAAACATCGCGCATCGAGCTGATGTGTGGGAGGAGCCCAACCCGTCCGGACCCGTTTCCGGGCGCGGTCCGTCTCGTTCTCCATCATCTCATCGCTCATCAACTCGGTTTCAGGGTCTTGGCGTTGCTCCGGAAAAGGCGCGCGCCGGGCGGGTTCGGTGGTTCAACGATAGAGAGGAAACGGACATGCGAAGACTCAAATGGCTAGGTGGTGCAGTGACGTCTGCGGTCCTCGGGGCCGCCGCGCTGGTGGCCGCGGGCGGCGGTGAAGCCGCGGCGGAAGAGAAGCAGCTCACGCTGTGCTGGGCGGCATGGGATCCGGCCAACGCCCTGGTCGAACTCGGCAAGGACTTCACCAAGCAATCCGGCATCGAGATGAAATACGAGTTCGTCCCCTGGACGAGCTATGCCGATCGCTTCCTGAACGAGCTCAACTCGCACGGCAAGCTCTGCGACCTGATCATCGGCGACAGCCAGTGGATCGGCGGTGCCGCCGAGAACAAGTGGTACGTCAAGCTCAACGACTTCTTCGACAAGGAGAAGATCTCGATGGACGATTTCGTCCAGGCGACCGTCGTCGGCTATTCGCAGTGGCCGAAGAACTCGCCGAACTACTGGGCACTGCCGGCGATGGCCGATGCGGTGGGCTGGACCTATCGCAAGGACTGGTTCTCGCGTCCCGACATTCAGTCGGCCTTCAAGGCCAAGTATGGCCGCGATCTCGCGCCGCCCAAGACCTTTGACGAGCTGAAGGAGATCGCCGCGTTCTTCCAGGGCCGCGAGATCGACGGCAAGAAGGTCTACGGAGCCTTCATCTTCACCGAGCGCGGCTCCGAAGGCATCACGATGGGCGTGACCAACGCGCTCTACAATTACGGCTTCAACTATGAGAACCCAAAGAAGCCGTACCAGATGCAGGGCTTCGTCAATTCGGCGGATGCCGCCAAGGGACTCGAGTTCTACAAGGAGCTCTACAAGTGCTGCACCGCGCCGGGCCTGACCAACGCCTACATGCAGGAAGGTCTCGACGCCTTCAAGTCCGGCCAGGTGGCGATGCAGATGAACTGGTTCGCCTTCTTCCCCGGGCTCTACAAGGACCCGAACGTCGGCGGCGACAAGATCGGCTTCTTCGTCAATCCGGCCGGTCCGAACGGACACTTCACCCAGCTCGGTGGGCAGGGCATCTCGGTCGTCGCGACATCTGACCACAAGGAAGATGCGCTCGCCTACATCAAGTGGTTCGCGCAGCCGACCGTGCAGCAGAAGTGGTGGCAGCTCGGCGGCTACTCGGCGCTGAAGGCCGTCGTCAACGCGCCTGACTTCCCCGCGAGCGCGCCGTTTGCTCCGCAGTTCCTGGAGTCGATGGCGATCGTAAAGGACTTCTGGGCCGAGCCGTCCTACGCCCAGCTGCTCCTCGACATGCAGAAGCGCGTGCATGACTACGTCGTCGCCGACAAGGGAACGGCGCAGCAGGCGCTCGATCTCCTGGTGAAGGACTGGACCAAGGTCTTCAAGGAGCAGGGCAAGCAGGTCGCCTCGCAATAAACGAGACTGCCCGCATCGACCTCACTGGTTTCCCCGGGGACGTGTCCCCGGGGAGGCCGAACCAGCCAGCCGATGGACAAGATGACGACCATTTTGCAACCCGAACATGTTACGATCCCCGGCGTGAGCGAGCCCGCCAAATCTCGTGCCACGCGGCGCGTCCGCGGCCTGTCGGACCGGGCCATCGCCTGGCTGTTCGTCGCGCCGACGATCGCGCTTCTGCTCGCGATCAACATCTTTCCGCTGGTCTGGATGATCAGACTCTCCTTCACGAGCCTCAACCTCAGCATGTCCTATCTGCCGCTGCGGTTCGTCGGGCTGGACAATTTCACCGACATCTTAACCGACGAGGATGTCTGGATCAGGCTCCAGACCACGGCGCAATTCGTGATCTCGTCGGTGGCGTTGCAGGTGGTCATCGGATTTGGGCTCGCGCTGCTCATCAACCGCCAGTTTCGCGGTCACAGCTTCTGGACCACGATGATCTTGCTGCCGATGATGCTGTCGCCTGCGGTCGTCGGCAACTTCTGGACCCTGCTGTTCCAGCCGCAGATCGGACCGTTCAATTACCTGATCAGCCTGTTCACCGGCGTGCCGCCGAGCTCGTTCAGCATGACCGGCGAGGTCGCGCTGGCACCGTGGACGATCGTCCTCGTCGATACCTGGATGTGGGCGCCTTACGTCATGCTGATCTGCCTCGCCGGGCTGCGCTCCATTCCCGACTACATCTATGAGGCTGCCGAAGTCGATCGTGCCTCGGCCTGGCGCCAGTTCTGGTCGATCACGCTGCCGATGACGGTGCCGTTCCTGATGCTCGCCGTCCTGTTCCGTGCGATCGAGAACTTCAAGATGTTCGACATGGTCAACCTCCTGACCTCCGGCGGACCGGGATCGACCACCGAGCTGGTCTCGATCACGCTGAAGCGCGCGGCATTCGAGAAATGGCGCACCGGCTATTCCTCCGCGCTCGCCATCATCCTGTTCGTGACCGTGTTCGGTGCAGCCAACATCTACGTCAAGGTGCTCAACAAGGTGAAGCAACGATGACCGCCGCTATCGCCAAATCCACCGCTCACTCCATCGTCGAATCCTCGCCGCGCACAAGGGCGGTGGCCGGAAGCCTGGTCATCCTCTATGCAGTGATCACGATCCTGCCGCTCGTCTGGATCGTCGCCACGGCGTTCAAGTCGCAGAGCGATGCGATTGCCTATCCGCCCAAGGTGCTGTTCCAGCCGACGCTGGAGGGCTATGTGAACCTGTTTACGGTGCGCACGCGGCAGACGCCGGACTTCATCGCAAAGCTTCCGCCACCGGAGACCTGGTACGACAAGCTCGTGCGCCAGCACGACATGGTGATCGCCGGTCCCTCGAAGGTCGTGCCGCGCTTCGTCAATTCGCTCATCATCGGCTTCGGCTCGACCTTCCTCGCCGTCTTCCTCGGCACGCTCGCGGCCTATGCATTCTCGCGGTTTCGCATTCCGCTTGCCGACGACCTCCTGTTCTTCATCCTGTCGACGCGCATGATGCCGCCCGTTGCGGTCGCAATCCCGATCTATCTGATGTACCGCCAGCTCAACCTGACCGACACCAGGCTCGGAATGATCCTGCTCTACACGGCGGTCAATGTCTCGCTCGCGGTCTGGCTGCTCAAGGGGTTCATCGACGAGATTCCGCGCGAATACGAGGAGGCTGCCCTGGTCGACGGCTACACGCGACTGCAGGCGCTGCGAAAGGTGGTGCTGCCGCAGGCGGTGACGGGCATCGCGGCAACAGCGATCTTCTGCCTGATCTTCTCCTGGAACGAATATGCCTTCGCGGTTCTCCTCACCAGCGGCGAAGCGCAGACCATGCCGCCCTTCATCCCCTTCATCATCGGCGAAGGCGGACAGGACTGGCCGGCAGTTGCTGCCGCGACCACGCTGTTCGTCGTCCCGATCGTCCTGTTCACCGTTCTGTTGCGCAAGCATCTGTTGCGCGGCATCACCTTCGGAGCTGTACGCAAATGAGCGGTTCTGCGATTGCCAATGGTGGCGTGACGCGCTGGTTCCGGCGCGGGCCCTGGGAGACCGGAGCGACGATCCTGATCGGCGTCGGCATCGTGATGCTGGTGCAGCCGTTCTCGCTCGATCTCTACAGCTATTCGTTCGTGACGATCCTGGCCGGCACGCTCGGCTACGTCATCGTGAGCCATTTTCCGGAATAGGACGGCAGACATGGCACAGATCCGCGTCGAAAACCTGCGCAAGTCGTTCGATCAGTTCACCGCCGTCGAAGGCTCGAACTTCACCATCGATGACGGCAACTTCTTTGCGATGCTCGGCCCCTCCGGCTGCGGTAAGACGACGACGCTGCGCATGATCGCCGGCCTCGAGCTGCCGACCGAGGGCAAGATCCTGCTCGATGGCGAGGACGTGACTTTCGAGCGGGCATCCGCCCGCGACATCGCCTTCGTGTTCCAGCTCTTCGCGCTCTATCCGCACATGAACGTCGCAGGAAACATCGGCTTTCCCCTGAAGTGCCAGGGCATGGGCCGCCGCGAAATTCGCCAGCGCGTCGAGGAAACTGCGCGGCTGCTGCGGATCGAGCATCTGTTGTCGAGCAAGACGTCAAAGCTGTCGGGCGGTGACCGCCAGCGCGTGGCCCTCGGCCGGGCGATGGTGCGGCGGCCGAAGGCCTTCCTGATGGACGAGCCGCTCGGAGCCCTCGATGCCGAGTTTCGCCATCTGATGTGCGGCGAGCTCCGTGATCTCCACGATCGCATCGGCGCGACCACGATCTACGTGACGCACGACCAGCTCGAGGCGATGTCGATGGCGGACCAGATCGCAGTAATGAATAGGGGACGCGTCGAGCAGATCAGCTCGCCGCAGGAGATCTATGATCGGCCCGCGAGCATGTTCGTTGCCGACTTTATCGGCTCACCGTCGATGAACTTCCTGCGCTTTGAGGGCGGCCTGCATTGCGGCGACCGCGCGGTCAGTTTCCATGACACCGACATTGCCGTGCCGGAGATACGCGAGGACCGTGCCAGCGCCCCGCTGGTGCTCGGCGTGCGCCCGGAACATATCCGTTTCACCGATGCTGCGCCGGTTCGCGGCGAGGTGTTCGGCGCGGAATATCTCGGCACCAACCAGATCGTCACTGTCGACACCGCGCATGGGCGCGTTGCGGCTCGGCTGCCGTCCGCCACGCCGGTGCGGATCGGCGAGACGGTCGGTCTCGAATTCCACTCCGAACGGCTGGCGCTGTTCGATGCCGGCAGCGGCCTTGCGATCCGCACCGCGAACGGGGGAGGCGCTCGCCATGGCTGACGTCATTCTGCGTAACATCAGCAAGCGTTTTGGTGCTGTCGAGGCCGTGCGCGAATTGTCGCTTGCGGTCAACGACGGCGAGTTTCTCGTCCTGCTCGGCCCGAGCGGCGCCGGCAAGACCACGACGCTGCGGCTGATCACCGGGCTCGAGCAACCCGATTCGGGCTCGGTCATGATCAACGGCCGCGACGTCACGCTCGATCCTCCGGGGTCGCGCGACATCGCGTTCGTCTTCCAGCAATATTCGCTCTATCCGCATCTGTCGGTTTACGACAATCTGGCGTTTCCGCTGCGCTCGCCGGCGCGGCGCGTTCCGGAACCGGTCATCCGCCAGCGCGTCGAACAGACCGCGGAGCTCCTGCATATCGCCAGCAAGCTGAACAATCGCGCCACCCGCCTGTCCGGCGGCGAGATGCAGCGGGTCGCCATCGGACGCGCCCTGGTGCGGGATCCGTCGATCTACCTGATGGACGAGCCGCTGTCGTCGCTGGATGCGAAGCTGCGCGCCGAGCTTCGCCTCGAGCTCAAGCGGATCCAGGTCGAGCTCGGTGCAACCATACTCTATGTGACGCACGATCAGGTGGAAGCCATGACCATGGCCACGCGCATCGGCGTGATCAAGGACGGCCAGCTTCTCCAGCTCGGCACACCGCGGGAGATCTACGAGAGCCCGTCCAGTACGTACGTCGCGTCACGGCTCGGCACGCCCCAGATCAACCTTCTTCCGGCTCGCCTTGCTTCGGAGATAGTCCTTCCACCCGGGACTGAGACCATCGGCATCCGCACCGAGCATCTGCAGATCGCCGCGCGCAATGGGGGGCGATTGATCGGCCGCGTGCATCGGGTCGAGCACCTGGGTGAGCAGAATCACGTACACCTGGACTACAAGGGCCAGACGCTGGTGACGCTTGCGGACCCGCGCCAGCCGCTCCAGGTCGGTCAGGAGGTTGAATTGCACCTGAAGCATCCGCTTTACTTCGACGGCGTCGGGCAACGCATCAACGCCATGGTTCACTGAGGATAATTCAATGTCGCTGCAACCCGAGACATTCAAGTCGCTGCTCAAGGTGGCCGCCGAACAGGTCATCGCCAGCGCGCCGGAGCTCACGACGCTGGATCAGGCGATCGGCGACGGCGATCACGGCACGAACATGAAGCGCGGTTTCGAGGCCGTGCTCGGCAAGCTCGATGCGATCTCCGCGCAGCCGTTCGACGAGGCGCTGAAGACCATCGGCAAGACGCTGGTGATGACCGTCGGCGGTGCCTCGGGGCCGCTCTACGGCAGCTTCTTTCTTGCCGCGGGTGAAGCGCTGTCGCATGACAAGCATCTGCCGGACGATCTCGCGGAAGTTTTTGCGAGCGGGGTCGACGCGGTGAGCAAACGCGGCCGCTCCCACGCCGGCGAGAAGACCATGCTCGACGTGCTCGTTCCCGTCCTGGAGGCCTTGAAGACCGATGCCGGGCGACCCGACATCGTCGAGCGCATTCGCACCACGGCCGCCGAAGCCGCCGAGCGGACTGCGCCGATGCAGGCGACCAAGGGACGCGCGTCGTTCCTCGGGCCTCGCAGCGTTGGACATGTCGATCCCGGTGCACGGTCGAGCTGCGTCCTTCTGCAAGCGGTGTGCGCGAGCCTGGAGGGGCGGCCGTGAACGACACCGTGAGCATCGTGATCGTCTCGCATTCCAAGGACATCGCCAAAGGCACCGCCGACATGGTGCGGCAGATGGTCGGCAGCGAGGTCAAGGTCGCCTTCTGCGGCGGCAACCCCGAGGGCGGACTGGGGACCAGCGTCGCCCTGATCGTCGATGCCATCAATGACGCCTGGTCGCCGAAGGGTGTTGCGATTCTCGTCGATCTCGGCGGCGCCGAGACCAACAGCGAAATGGCGGTCGAAATGCTGGACCCCGAGCGGCGTGATCTTGTTGTCGTCTGCAACGCACCGATCGTCGAAGGCGCCGTGATGGCGGCGACTGAAGCCGCGGGCGGCAGCTCGCTGGCCGAGGTGCGGGCCGTGGCCGAGGAACTCTCTGCCGACTGACAACAGTTCGGCGAAGCGAAGATGGAATATGACGATGCTGGAAACCTCAAATGTGAACGGACAGATCTTCACGGGCAACGTGCAGCTGGTGCACGCGGTCGGCATGCATGCGCGTCCGGCGGTCAAGCTGACCAAGCTCGCCAAGAAGTTCGAGGCGCAGATATCGGTCCGCGTTGCCGGCGCGGCCGAGTGGATCAATGCCAAGAGCGTGGCCAAGATCATGGCGATGCGCGCCGCCCACGGCAGCATCATCGAGATCAAGGCGCTGGGCAGTGATGCGGAAGCTGCCGTCGCCGCGCTGATCGATCTGATCGCGACCGATTTTCCGGATGGGACCGCTTAACATGCGAGACAGCGCTTCACGACTGGCCTACCGCGGCAGAACCGCCTCGATCGGTTTTGCCCAGGGCCCGTTCGTCCGGGTCGACGCGGGCGCGAACGGCGAACGGGTCGCCGGCACCCTGGTCGATGAAGCGCTTGCGCTGCGAAGTGCGATCGATACCGCGAGCCGGCAGATCGCCGAGCTCGCCGCAATCGCCGGCGGCGAAGCCGCGCAAATCCTGGAATTCCAGGTCGCGCTGCTGGAGGACGAGGATCTGGTCAGCGCGATCCTCGCGGCGATCGGCGAAGGCGAACCCGCGGACGCCGCCTGGCGCGCGGTGCTCGACGAGCAGATCGCGGACTATAATTCGGCGCCGGACGAATATCTGAAGGCGCGCAGCTCGGATCTTGCCGACCTTCGCGATCGTGTGTTGAACATCTTGCGCGGCGGCGAAGGCCATGCGTTGAGAATTCCGAGCGGTGCGGTCGTCTGCGCCGACGATCTGCCGCCTTCGCGCTTCCTCGAGATCGACTGGTCCGATGGCGGTGGCCTGGCGCTGCTGCGCGGCAGTCCGACGAGCCACGTTGCGATGCTGGCGCGCGCCCGCGGCATACCGATGGTGGTGCAACTCGGCGCGGTCCCGGCAGGCAGCACGGCGCTGCTCGACGGCGAGGGCGCAACGCTCGAGCTCGATCCCAGCATCGAGCAGATCGGCCTGTTCGAGAAGCGGCGGGAGATCCACCGCAAGAGCAGGGCTTCTGCGCGAGCCATCCTGCGGCGGCCGGCGGCGTCCTGGCGCGGCGATCGGATCAAGCTCCTCATCAACATCCAGCGCGTCGAGGACCTCGACTATCCGGATGCGCAATATGCCGACGGCGTCGGCCTGATGCGCACCGAGTTTCTGCTTTCGGAGCGCGGCCTGCCCGACGAGGAGACGCAGTTTCAGGTCTACGACCAGGTCTTGCGCTGGGCCGAGCGGCGTCTGGTGACGATCCGCACCTTTGATGCGGGCGGCGACAAGCCGGTGCCGGGCTTCACGCCGGATGGCGAGGCAAACCCCTTCCTCGGCGTACGCGGCCTTCGTCTTTGTCTGGCTCGGCCCGAGATCTTTGCGGTCCAGCTCCGCGCTCTGGCGCGCGCGGCGGTGCGCGGAAATCTCAAGGTCATGTTCCCGATGGTCACCTCGGCCCACGAGGTCGAGGCGGCTCGAAAGCTGTTTGCCGACATCGTGCAGGACTTGCAGGCGAAAGGCACTGCCGCGATGCTTCCCGACCTCGGAATCATGGTCGAGGTGCCCGCGGCGGCGCTTTCGATCGCCAGCTTCAAGAGCGCCTTCTTCTCGATCGGCTCGAACGACCTTGCGCAATACGTCCTTGCCTGCGACCGCTCGAATGGAGCTCTCGCACCCCTGGTGGATCCCTTGCATCCCGCTGTTCTCGAACTGATCACGCGGACCGCGGAGCACGGCCGGCGCGCCGGAATTCCCGTGAGCCTGTGCGGCGACATGGCGAGCGATCCGCGCTGCATTCCTGCGCTGCTCGATTGCGGGCTGCGCGAGCTCTCGGTGAATGTTTCGGCGCTTGCGCAGATCAAGCAAACGATCGATCGTCTGGGCAGCGGAGGTGGGACTTGACTGACGCCGTTGTCGATGAACCGGCGGAAGCCGGTGCCGTTGCCGTCTACAAGCGCATTTTCAAGGAGGTGCTGGACAAGCGCCCCTCGGGGATGCGGCTGCGGCTCGCCCATGCCATGGGAAAGAACCGGAGCTTCGTCAGCCAGATCTCCAACCCGGCCTATCCGGTGCCGATCCCGGTGCAGCATCTCAACACGATCTTCGACGTCTGCCACTTTCCTCCGCAGGCGAAGGCAGCCTTTCTGCGCGCCTATGCGCGCGCCCATCCGCGCAGGATCAGCCGGCTGACCGAGGGACCGCACGAGCGGACCTTGACGCTGCATCTGCCCGATCTCGGCAGCGGCAAGCGGAATGCTCAGCTCGACGCGCTGCTCCAGGAGTTCGCGCGCCGACTGATTGCCATCATGCAGGAAAAAGAATGAGGCATAAGTGATGGGGAGGGTCGCATGAAGAAGTTCATCAATTCCGTCGACGACGTCCTGGCCGAGAGCCTGGACGGGTTTGCCGCGGCGCATGCCGATCTCGTGACGCTGGGATCCGAACGCAAATTCGTGCGCCGCCGTGAGCTCAACCCGAAAAAGGTGGCGCTGGTCTCGGGCGGCGGCAGCGGGCACGAGCCGCTGCATGCCGGCTTCGTCGGCTATGGCATGCTCGACGCCGCCTGTCCGGGGCAGGTCTTCACGTCGCCGACGCCGGACCAGATCGTCGAGGCTGCCCAGGCTGTCGCGGGTGACGCCGGCGTGCTGTTCATCGTGAAGAATTATGCCGGCGACCGCATGAATTTCGAGATGGCGGCGGAGATCGCCGAAGGCCGGATTGCTACCATCGTGACGGATGATGACGTCGCGGTTGAGAACTCTACCCACAGCATCGGCCGCCGTGGCGTCGCCGGGACGCTGATCGTCGAGAAGATCGTTGGCGCGGCCGCTGAGAAGGGCCTTGATCTCGCCGGCTGCGTTGCGCTCGGCGAGCGCGTCAATGCGAAAACGCGCTCGATGGGCGTGGCGCTGACGAGCTGCACCGTCCCGGCCGCGGGCGGGCCGACTTTCGCGCTCGCCGAGGACGAGATGGAGATGGGCGTCGGCATTCACGGCGAGCCCGGGCGCCGCCGCGTCAAGTTGGAGCGGGCCGACGCCATCGCCTTCGAGATGACGACGGCCATCGCGGAGGATCTCGACGCACGGGAGGGGGCCGAGGCGCTCCTGCTCGTCAACGGCTTCGGCGGCACACCCACGATCGAGCTCTATCTGATGTACCAGGCGGCGCGAAAGCTTCTCGAGAAGCGCGGCCTGCGCATCACCCGCTCGCTGGTCGGCAGCTACGTCACCTCGCTCGACATGGCCGGCTGTTCGCTCACGTTGAGCCTGCTCGATGCCGAGACGACGGCGCTGTGGGACCACCCGGTCCGCACCGCAGCCCTCAAATGGTGAGCCTCGCCTGATATGGACCACTGAGCGATCCTGAACTCCGCCGCGATGGAATGCCGGCCCCGCTAGCGGGCTGTCCATCGCGCCGGTTTGCTCCCTGAAACTGGCCGTGCCATCAGGCACGGCATTTTTTTGCGAAACGCTCGCGACTCAATTTTCCGTGTTTTTTTAGATTTTTGTTGGGAGCTCGATCGGACTGCCTGCGCGGCCGGTTGCGTCTACCGAACTGGAACCCATGTACCAGGATCCATGTTAGTTTGCCGGTCGCGCTGGCATTCCCAAGGATGCGATGAACGGCGACCTGCCTTTGGCTCGCGTCAGGCCGGCTATTGGCAACTCAGCGTCACGCTACGGTGGTACGAGCCCATGAAACGAACGGATCGCGCCAATGCAACTGAAGCTGTCGATCCCCGCTTCACGGATTTGGACGCTTGGTCGGGGACCGCGGCATTGGAAGCGATGTGGGAAGGCCAGCTCGCGGCCGTCGCGGCCGTCGGCCAGTGTCTTCCCGCGCTCGCCGCGGCGACGGCCGCCGCGGCGGACGCGCTCGGGGATGACGGGCGCCTGGTCTATGTCGGCGCAGGAACGTCGGGCAGGGTGGCCATCCAGGACGGCGCCGAACTGACGCCTACCTTCGCGTGGCCTCAACAGCGGGTTCACTTCATCATCGCCGGCGGAGAGAGCGCGTTTGTCACCAGCGTCGAAGGCGCGGAAGACGACGTCGATGACGCAATCGCCCAGATCGATGCCGCAAGGCTGTCGTCACACGACGTTGTCATCGCGGTTGCGGCGAGCGGCACGACCCCGTTCACCGTAACCGCATTGCGCCAGGCCGGCCGATACCAGGCCGTGACCGTCGGCATCGCCAATAATCGCCAGGCCCCGCTGCTTGAAGCCGCGAAATATCCGGTCCTCGTCGAGACCGGGCCCGAGCTCATCGCCGGTTCGACGCGGATGAAGGCCGGCACGGCCCAGAAGATCGTCCTCAACCTGATGTCGACCGGCATCATGCTGCGTCTTGGTCGCGTCTACCGCGGCATGATGGTCAACATGCTGCCCACGAACGCGAAGCTGAAGCGCCGTGCCGAGGCGATGGTCGCCCACATCACAGGTTGCAGCGAAGCGCAAGCTGCCTCTGCCCTGGAAGAGACCGGCGGCGACATCAAGCTGGCCGCGCTCGTCGTGCTCGGATACGACAAGACGGAAGCGGCGAACCTTCTCGCCGGCCACAAGGGCAATCTTCGTCGCGTGTTTGATGATCTGGGGTGAGGGCGCGGCAGGCGGCATACTCACCGCAGCAGCCCCGAAGTCCGCCCCTCGTCAATTGGGCCCGATCACGGCGTCAACCTGGCGGCTACCGTTCCGGGTAACGGCGATGACGCCGTTGCGAATGGTAAATCTGGCGCCAAGCAGTTTCCGCACCTTGTCCGTGATCGGAGAAGGAAAGGGGATGGTTTCTCCCGCGACGGGATCGCCGACCTTGATCGGCTCAGTCGCGGACGGCGCAATCGGGGCAGGCTTGATAAAGTCTCTGATCAGCTGAATCTCTTCGCGCGAGAGGATGAGCAAGCCCTGGTCAGGACGGGGCTCCGCCGCTGGCTTGGGTGTTTCGCTGCTTTGCCTGTCACGTGCCTCGTTGGCGATCTGATCGAGCCTGGCGACGTGCAGCTTGAGCGCGATGATCTCGCGTTGCAGCGTTGTGATCTCTGCTTTGAGCGACGTGACCTGCGTGAAGACGATGGTCACGCAAACGCAGCTGACGATCACGAGGACGCTCAACAATGCGAGCAACCAGCGCTCGACATTTCCTCCCGACGGCCTCGTCGCCTCGGGGGCCTGATCGCGCAGGACATGGCCACGCCAGATGCTGCGTGCTCGCCCCACCCATCTGGCAAAGGCGGTCATGTCTCCCGCCTCATCGCCCCCGGAACCGAAGTGCACGGACGACACGGCAGAGGCCTCGTGGGCCGGGTGAACCGCGGGTGCTCTGCTACTTTGCCCGGTGCCTGACCCCAGCTCCTGGTCCTCTGGAACATGATCCTCCGGTGGAGGACGAGCGGCGGCGTGCAACGGATCACGCTCCATTCGCAGATCAAGCCGGCCGATATCCGTTCTCGATGGAGCCATCTGTCAACTTCAGCAGCTGCGCCGATGCGGCTTGAGTGCCCCGAGGGTCGTGTTGCGACGCTGCGGTTTGCGTGCCGACGCCGCCGAATCGGCAACTCGTTCCCGCATGTTTCACGGACGTAAACCGTGCCGATAAGCAAGGCCCGTGTCAATTGGAGGCGACGGCGGCTGTGTGGGGCCGAGCTTGCTCGTGAATTCAGGTTGTCAGCCAAGGCGCACGCGCCAGCTATCGCTCTGGCACGCCGCTCGAATTGCCGAGTTGGGCCGGCGGCACGATCGAATGACGGGCGGCAAAATCGATCAAGGCGCCTCGCGCGGGACTATCAGGCTGCAGCAAGTCCCTGTGCGTGCCGAACAAGGTCACGGCGACCTCGATCTCGCCTTGCCAGTTCGTGATCGCGGATGAGATCGCGCTCAGTCCCGGAATGTAGCGTCCATCGACATAGGCAATCCGCTCGCGCCGGATTTTCGTCGTCAATGCCTCGACGCTTTCCGGGTTGGGATTGAGATCCGGCCAGCTGACGCCGACTGACGCGGCACGCTCGAGTTCGTTTTGCAGCCGCCCGGCCAGTTGTGGGGACGGCAGGTAAGACAAGAAGACGCGTCCGGTCGCGGAGTCCAGCAAGGGAAACGTGCTGCCGAGACCGATCGACGTGGTCGTCAGATGGGGACCTCTCTCCATTCGGACCACGGTCGGGCCATTGTGGCTCCAGACGGCCAGCAGCGCAGCCTGGCCCGTCGTCGCGGCCAATTCCTCGAGCTCGTCGGAGGCGCGGACGACGAAGTTGTTCCGGCTGATGGCCGCAACGCCCAACTCCGCGGCTTCGCGGCCGAGGTCGTACCGGCCGGAGCGCTCCTTCTGCACGGCAAGTCCCGCATGAATGAAGCTCGCCAGGTAGCGATGCACCTTGCTCGGTGGCATCCCGGCTTCGCGCGCGATATCCGACAGTGTCGCCGGCCCGTCAAAGGATCGCAGGACTCGCAGGACCGAAAGCGCGGCGTCGAGAGCCTGGATACCGCCGGGAGCCGTCCCGCCGCTCTCTTCGCCAGTGTCTTTCGGAGGCGTCCGTTTCATTTCAGCAATTCCCTGAACTCTTGCGGCACGCTGGCGCCGCGGAGTTCGCCCGTGTCCGTGACAGAGGCCCAGGCGCGCTGTTCGAAGCCGCTCGCAATCTGCATGTTTCCGACCGACAGCTTGTAGTCGATTCGAAACTTTCGCTCTCGCCACTCGGCGATTTCAGCGCGGACCACCAGCTCATCGTCGTAGCGGGCAGGTCCGACAAACTGGGCGCCGACATTGACGAGCGGCGTGACGCTTTTGAAGCGGCGCTTGAGCTCCCGCTGGCTCAAACCGTGCTTACGCAGCCAGCGCTGATAAGTGCAGTCAAACCAATAGAAGTAGTTGGGATAAAAGACGATTCCGGCTTCGTCGCAATCGCCCCACTCGATCGTGAAAGCTGTCTCAAACATCCGAAAACCCTCCTGTCGCACGACGCCGGTCCGAAGCTTAGCTTCGGCGGCTTCATTCCCTATAAGAAAAATGTTTCCTCACTGCGCAAAAAATATATTGCATATTGAGAAATTGATTGCATAATACGCAATAAGAAAACGGCAAGCAAACCAACAGGGAAGGGAAGGTCATGCGGCTCGGTCGCATTGCTGTGATGGGGGGCGGTCCTGCGGGGCTGTATTTCGCCTACTTGTGGAAGCGTCGGCACCCCGACACCCGCGTCGACGTCTTCGAGCAGAATCCGGAAGGTGCGACCTGGGGGTTTGGCGTCGTCTTCTCCGACAAGGCGCTCGACTTCCTTCGCGCCGATGATCCGGAAACGGCGGACGCCGTCTCAGCGCGCATGGAGACATGGCGCGACATCACGCTCGTTCATCGCGGCGAGAGCGTCGCGCTCGACGGCGTCGGCTTCTCCGCGGTCGGACGGCTCGATTTCATCACGCAACTGACCCAGCGTGCCCGATCCGCCGGTGCGGATCTGCATTTCGGCACGATCGTGCGCTCGGTCGACGAGCTCGCGGGATACGATCTGATCGTTGCTGCCGACGGCGTGAACTCGCTGGTTCGAAGGAGCTACGAAGGCGACTTCAAGACGTCCCTTTCATATGACGACAACAAGTTCGCCTGGTACGGCACCACCAAGCGCTTCGAGACGCTGACCCAGACCTTCGTCGAAACCGAGTTCGGCAGCTTCAACGCCCATCATTACCGTTACTCGCCGACGATGAGCACGTTCATCGTCGAGTGCGATCGCGCAACGTGGCTGCGCGCCGGTTTTGCGGAGAAGACCGAGGAAGAGAGCAGGACTCTTTGCGAGAAGGTGTTCGCCGACACGCTCGAAGGGCATCCGCTCGTCAACAACAAGTCGATCTGGCGGAATTTCCCGTGGCTGTGGAACGATCGCTGGTCACACCGCAACATGGTGCTCGTGGGTGACGCGCTTCACACCGCGCACTTCTCGATCGGATCGGGCACGCGCCTGGCGCTCGAGGACGTCATCGCCCTCGTCAATGCGCTGGACAGTGAACCGAACGATCTCCGCCGCACGCTGGAAGTCTACGAGGCTCTGCGCCGCCCGGTGGTGGAGAAGCTGGTCAAAGCGGCAAGGACGAGCGCGGCCTGGTACGAGCGCTTTGCCGAGCACATGAAGCTAAAGCCGCTGGATTTCGGCTACAGCTACATCACCCGTTCGGGGCGGATCGACGACAATCAGCTCCGCGCGATGTCGCCGCGCTTCATGGCGCGCTACGACGCCAGTTCATTGGTCCCAAGCACGTAAGCGATGATGAGGAGCGCTTCCATGACGAACGGAATCGGCCAGGTACTCGCGGACGCGATCGTGGACCAAGTGCCCGACAATGCGCCGGGCGCACAGGAGATCGGGTTTGAAATCGCCGAGCGCTACAACGCCAGCGAAATCCTCTTCGACAATCTCGGGGCGGGTCGTGCCGATAAGGTCGCGATCTTTGCCGCGACCGGCAACACCAGCTATGCCGAGCTGTGTGTCAAGGCCGCCAAATGCGGAAACGCGCTCAAATCGCTCGGGCTTGCCGCCGGTGAGCGCGTGCTCCTCCTGCTGAACGACACGGCCGCTTACCCTGCGGTGTTCTTTGGCGCGATCCGTGCCGGCTTCGTGCCGATGCTGATCAATACGTTGTCGCCCAAGGACCTCATCGGCTTCTACCTTCAGGACTCGGCTGCGCCGGCGGCGGTCGTCGACGCCGAATATGCTGCCCTGTTCGACCAGGAGACGGTCGCGGGAACGCGGCTGCGCGCGCTGGTCGTCGTCAATGGCGATGCCGCGTGCGAGCCGTCCTCGATCAAGGTTCTGAATGGCGACCAATGGTTTGCCCAGTTTCCTGAAGAGCTGGACGCAGCACCCACGCGTCGTGACGACATGGCGTTCTGGATGTACAGCTCGGGCAGTACCGGCCGGCCGAAAGGCATCGTGCATCTCCAGCACGACATGGCCTACACGGCTGATAGTTTCGGGCGTCACATCCTGGGAATCGAAGAGAACGACATCTGTTTCTCGGTGCCGAAGATCTTCTTCGCCTACGGCTTCGGCAATTCGATCACGTTCCCGTTCTCGGTCGGCGCCAGCACGGTCCTGCTCGCCGGGCGGCCCGAGCCAGGCGCTGTCCTGGACATGATCGAGCGGTTCAAGCCGACCCTCTTCTTCGGCCTGCCGACGCTTTACAACGCGTTGCTGCATCATCCTCGCATCGAAACTGCCGACCTGTCGAGCGTGCGCTTGTGCCTGTCGGCCGCCGAAGTGCTGTCGCAGGATATCTTCAACGACTGGCGGCGACGCTTCGGGCTCGAGATCGTCGAAGGACTCGGATCGACCGAGGTGCTGCACATCTATCTCTCGAACACGCGCGAACGGAGGAAGACCGGGACCGCCGGCAAGCGCGTTCCGGGATACGAGATCCGACTGACCACGCCCGAAGGAGAGCCCGTCGCGCAAGGCGAAGAAGGCGTGATGTGGGTCCGCGGTCACTCCAACGCGCCGTGCTACTGGAACAGGCCCGACAAGACCGAACAGACCATGCGCGAGGAGGGGTGGATCTGGACCGGCGACAGGCTGGTCGAGGATGCCGACGGCTTCTTCACCTTCGTCGGTCGCGTCGACGATCTCATCAAGGTGAGCGGGCAGTGGATCTACCCGGTCGAGATCGAGCTCTGCCTGTCGGATCATCCCGCGGTCCGGGAATGCGCGGTCCTTGGCCTCGAGCTTCCCGATCGCCGCATGACCACGAAGGCATTTGTGATCCTTCAGGACGGTCATACGCCGAGCGAGTCGTTGACGCGTGAGCTGCAGGATCACGTCAAATCGAAACTGCTCCCCTACAAATATCCACGCCTGATCGAATACTGGTCCGATTTGCCGAAGACGGGAACGGGCAAGATCGATCGGCAGAAGCTGCGTAGCGCCCCGTTGGGGGCCTGACCAAGCAGCCAGCTCCGCCTTCTCACATACTTGAACTGTCACCGGCTTAGAAACACAAGCTCACTGGAGTTCGTGATGTCCGCTGCGAATATTGTAGACGTTACCGAGGTCATCGAAGAGGCGCGGTTCGGACGCCTCCAGCTTCTGATCCTCGTTCTTTGCGCGTGGATCGCCCTGCTCGACGGTTTCGACACTCAGGCGATCGCCTATGTCGCGCCCGTCATTGCCGAGCAATGGGGGATCGCCATGGCCGGCTTCGGCCCGATCTTTGGTGCGGGCCTCGCCGGCCTCACGGTCGGTGCTTTCGTCCTGAGCCCGGCGGCGGATCGCTTCGGTCGAAAAGGCGTGATCCTGCTCTCGGTGCTGCTGTTCGGCATCTTCGCGCTCGTCACCGCGCGCGCGACCACGCTGAACGAGCTCCTGGTCTACCGCTTTCTGACGGGCCTTGGCCTCGGCGGTGCGATGCCCAACATCATCGCTCTGACCAGCGAATACGCGCCGAAGCGGATGCGTGCGCTGCTCATCGCCATCATGTTCTGCGGCTTTCCGCTGGGGTCGACGATCGGCGGCGTGATCAGTGCGCCTTTGATCGGTGCGCTCGGCTGGCAGGCGGTCTTCGTCGTGGGCGGCGTGCTTCCTCTCGTCACCCTGATCGTGCTGTTGATCTGGCTGCCCGAGTCGATCCGCTATCTGATGACACGCGACGTTGCAGACGAAAGAATAGGGCGTCTCGTCGCCAGGCTCGATCCGACCATCTCCCCGACTGCGGTGAGCCGCTATGTCATGCATGGTTCGAAAGCATCCGGATTTCCGGTGACGAAGCTTCTCGGGGAAGGCCGCGCATCCATGACGGTGCTCCTCTGGATCGCGTTCTTCATGAACCTGCTCGTCATGTACTTCCTGGTAAACTGGATGCCCTCGCTGCTCAAGGCGAGCGGGCTGCCGCTCAACATCGCGATCCTCTCGACGGCGGTGCTGAACGCCGGAGGGGTCGTCGGCGCGGTCGTTCTCGGCCGCTTCGTCGACCGGCTCGATCCGTATCTGGTGCTCGGCGGCGCCTATTCCGCTTCGGCGCTCTTCATTGCGGGCATCGCATTCGGGTCCGCCAATGTGTGGACGCTGATGATCTCGACCTTCCTCGCCGGGTTCGGGGTGGTGGGTGCGCAGATCGGCATGAACGCGCTCGCGGCCAGCCTCTATCCGACTGAGATCCGATCCACCGGTGTGGGCTGGGCGTTGGGCGTGGGCCGCATCGGCTCGATCATCGGCCCGGTCGCAGGCGGCGTGCTGCTCGGCTTCGGATGGACTGCGCAGTCCGTCGTCTTGACGGCGGCGGTGCCGGCAATGCTGGCGGGACTGGCGGTGATCGCGCTTCGCAGACGAGAGCCGGCGCTTGCGCTCGTGTCGTCGGCCGCGACACTTCATCATTAACAGCGAGACAGACAATGTCCCAACATTCGATCATGGCCCCGACCGCCGATACGCCGGAGCGACGGGCCTTCTACGACAAGATCGACAAGAGGAACCTGACGGCCCTGTGGCTGTCACTGGCCGATCTCGTCACGCCCGAACCGAGAAGCGCGTGTCGCCCCGCATCCTGGCGCTTTGATGAGATCCGCGCCTATATGCTCGAGGCCGGAAGTCTCATTACCGCCAAGGAGGCGGAGCGGAGGGTCCTGGTCCTCGAAAATCCCGGTCTTCGCGGCCAGTCGAAAATCACGACGGACCTCTATGCCGGCGTGCAGCTCGTCATGCCGGGTGAGGTTGCGCCGGCCCACCGCCATACGCAATCCGCGCTGCGGTTCATCCTCGAAGGCGAGGGCGCCTACACGGCGGTGAACGGCGAACGCACCATCATGCACGAAGGCGATTTCATCATCACGCCGCCTTGGGCCTGGCACGACCACGGCAACCCCAGCCCCAATCCGGTGTTCTGGCTGGACGGTCTCGATATTCCCGTCATTCAGATGCTGGATGCGTCCTTCGCCGAACATCTCGACGTCGACGAGCAGCCGATTATCCGCCCCATCGGCGACAGCGACGCTCGCTATGGCCACAACCTGCTTCCCGTCGATCACAGGGGAGGCGGCGGCACCTCGCCGGTGTTCAACTATCCCTATGCACGAACCCGCGAGTCGCTCGAGCGCTTGCGACGCGCCGCCGCCTGGGACCCCTGCCACGGTCTCAAGATGCGCTACACCAACCCGATCACGGGCAATCACGCCATGGCCACCATGGCGACCTTCATCCAGCTCCTGCCAAAGCGTTTTGCGACCGCGGCCTACCGCTCGACGGACGCGACCGTGTTCGTGCCGATCGAGGGCAGGGGCCGCAGCGTCATCTCGTCGCGATCCGGCGAGGACTTCGTGGTCGAGTGGGGCAAGCGCGACATCTTCGTCGTCCCCTCCTGGCATCGTGTACGTCACGAGGCGATCGACGGCGACGCCGTGATCTTCTCCTATTCCGATCGACCCATTCAGGAAGCCCTGCATCTTTTCCGGGAGGACCGCGGCAATGCTTAACGCCAATACTCACTCCGATTTCGTTCTGCCGCCGCCGCCGCACGCCTCGGTCGCGGTCCACGATGTGGCGGCGCGCTTTCCGCTGCGCCGGATCATCTGTGTCGGCCGCAACTACGCGGCGCACGCGCGCGAGATGGGACGCGATCCCGATCGCGAGCCGCCGTTCTTCTTCATGAAGCCCGCGGACACGGTCGTGGACGACGGGACGACGGTTCCCTATCCGCCGCAGACCAGCAACTTCCACTACGAAATCGAGCTGATCGTCGCGATCGGCCAGGGCGGCACGGACATTCCCGTCGCGCGCGCGCTCGATCATGTCTGGGGCTACGGCGTCGGCATCGATCTGACGCGCCGCGACCTGCAGCTTCAGGCCCGCGAGCAGGGCCGGCCCTGGGACTGGGGCAAGGGTTTCGATCTCTCGGCGCCGATCGCCCCGCTGCGACCGGTCTCGGAGGTCGGCCATCCAAACGCCGGGCGCATCTGGCTTGCCGTCAACGGCGCGCTCAAGCAGGACTCCGACATCTCAAAGCTGATCTGGCCCGTGCCGGACATCATCTCGATCTGCTCGCAGTCGATGGCACTCAAACCCGGCGACATCATCATGACGGGCACGCCGGAAGGCGTCGGCCCCGTGCAGCGGGGCCAGGTGATGACGGGAGGAATCGACGGGCTGGGCGAAATCAGGATAGGTGTCGAATAGCAACCACACGGCAAGTGGGCGACGAGTTGTTTCTGGTGCGAAACTGGTGCGGTACCTCCGGACGGCTGTGGTGCTCACAGGTGTTGCTTTCCGGCCTTGGTCGCGTTCTTGAGATCGCTGATCGCAAACGGGCCAAAGCAGCGGAACATTGCATCATGCAGCGGCTATTCGAAGCGTAACGCGACGATTGGATCGAGGCGGGCTGCTCGTCGCGCTGGATAATTGCCAAACGCAATTCCGACCAAACCGGCAAAACAGCAAGCGACTATGATTGGCCAAGGGGTGATCATGATTGGCCAGCCCGCCCTCCACGCGATCGCGATGGCCGCGGCAACCCCCGTTGCAGCGCCGATCAGGCCTCCCATCGTCGCCAAAATGACAGACTCGACAGGAATTGCCGCTGGATATCGCCCTGTGTCGCTCCGACGGCCATGCGCAAGCCGATTTCGCGCGTCCGTTCAGTGACCGAAACAAGCATGATGTTCATGATGCTGATGCCGCCGACAATGAGTGAAACCGATGCGACCGCGATCAGCAGAATTCCCAGGTCCGTACCGCGGTCTCCCGCGCAACGAGAACATCCGCGGGGTTGTCGATACTGAAATCGCTACGCGCATCGGGGCGAAAATGGTGTCGCTGCCGAAGCAGTGCTTCGATCTCGTTTTCCACCGCTGATCTTGCAGCGGCATCTGAAAACTTGACGGCGATGAAATCCAGGGCCTGGCGGGTTGCGCCGTGTACGGAGCCAAGCACACGACTCTTTGCCGTCGAGATGGGAACGAAGACAACATCGTCTTGACTGCGGCCAGCCGCTCCAATCCCCTTTTTGTCCAGCACACCAATGATGGTAAAGGGCACGTCGCCAATCCGGAATATTCTTCCCGACTGCCGGACGCGAGTCGTAGAGTTCTATAGGAATGACTGTCCCTACGATGGCGACCTTGGCACCGGAATTGATCTCGGTACTGTTGAAGGAGCGACCATCCAATATCGTCCATTCACGAGCGACTAGGTAATCGGGTGTGATTCCGGCAACTAACGTCCTCCAGTTTCTGTCAGTTCGCCTGGCGGCATGGCCAGTAAAGAACTGCCGGAAGCCATTGTCGGGACCAGCTTCGCACAAGCGGGCATTGGGATAGTGGGATCGATTCTAGGTTAAAGGAGATTCTGCAATGCCTATCGCTGGGCAAAAGCTGGCCTTTGTCTTGGCCTCGTCCAACCATGGAACGATGATAGTCAATCGATTCGACTATCGCATGGTCAGTCCTGACCGCGGCTACGGCGTGGGGTTTCAGATCCTCGAAACGGCCGCTTTCGATCCAGGCGAAGTCAGGGCCGCTCTCGAATTGTTGGCATTGCGACGGCGGTACCACGGTGACGGGGTGATCGCCATTGACTGTGGCGCGAATATCGGCGTGCACACGATCGAATGGGCCTCGTCGATGACGGGCTGGGGTTCGGTGATTGCGATCGAAGCCCAGGAACGGATCTACTATGCGCTGGCGGGCAACATTGCCATCAACAACTGCTTCAATGCGTTAGCGGTGCATGCTGCCGTTTCCTCCGAATCCGGCACGATGCAAATTCCAAATCCAAACTATTTTACGCCTTCCAGCTTCGGCAGCCTGGAATTGCGGCAGCGTCCGGGTAACGAATTTATAGGTCAGTCGATCAACTATACCGACAACACCGTCCCTGTACAAAAAATGACGCTGGACGAGCTCAACTTGCCTCGAGTGGATTTCATCAAGATTGATATCGAGGGAATGGAGATGGAGGCCCTTGCGGGTGCTCGGGAGACAATCAAAAAGTATCGCCCGATGCTGTTCATCGAAAAAATCAAGACGGATAACCGGCAACTTGAGCATTGGCTACGGGACAACGGCTATCAGTCCTTGGCTCTCGGCATCAATATTCTCGCAGTACATCAAAGCGATGAGAGTTCGAAGGATATCAACGGACTTCAAGGCGCCGGCCAGCATGCTGAAGCACGCAGCTTTGCGGAAGCAAATGTCTAGAGCATCATCCGGACCCGAAGGGGCGCGTTAGCGCAAAGTGTGAAGCGGTTTTCCCTCGCGACAAACGTGGAACGCGTTTGCGCGGAGGTCATGCTCAAACAAGCGACCTGAGCGCGATGACGATTCATCCTAATCTCATCGCGCTTTAGTCTGCGCCGATCGTCCTTTTTTTCGCCGGGCTCCAGCCAGCAATGACTTTGCGCAGTTCGGTGCGCACCTGCTCGACAACTCCCGACCATTCGCGCGGCGCGTTTTGCCTGAACAGCCTCATTGACCGATACCACGGGCTGTCGTCGCGGTTGAGCAGCCAGCGCCAATCCGGGCTGAATGGCACCATCGTCCAGACGGGGACGCCCAGCGCGCCGGCAAGGTGAACGACGCTGGTGTCGACCGAGATCACCAGATCGAGGCAGCAAACCAGCGCCGCTGTTTCGCTGAAATCCGTAAGATGTTCCGTTAAGTCTACGATGTCACAACGTTCGCGGAGAAAGGCCTGATCCTGATCCCGGACGCCTTTTTGCAGGCTGACGAACTGGACGTCGCAATCCAGGAGAGGAGCAAGCGTGCGCAGTGCCATCGATCGATTGTGATCGTTCTTGTGAACCGGATTCCCCGACCAGACAAGTCCGACGCGCAAGCGATTGCGGGGGCCAATCCGGTCTTCAAGCCGGTCTTCCCAGGCCTTCACGCGCGCCGCCGCAGGCGCAGGAAGGTACGCTTGCGCGAACGGGATCGTATCGAGCCGCGTCCCGAACGCCAGCGGCAGGCTTCCAAGAGGACAGTGCAGGTCGAACGACAGCGACGTTGTAGACGTTCGGACGGTACACGTTGCGACGCCGGGCACCCCAGCCAGGAGCCGCTGGATTGGCGGCTGGACCTCCAGGATGAGTTGAGCCCCGAGCGCGGCCACCATGGGCACATAGCGCGCAAACTGAATTGCATCGCCCAATCCCTCGTCGGCATGAAGCAATATGGTCTTGCCTTCGAGCGGTTGGTCACCAAGCCAAAGGGATTGGGGAAAACCGCGATCGGGCAAACCGAAAGAAGGAATTCTCCAACGCGCTTCGCGCCCAAGCCAGCCTCGCTCAAAATCTCCGGTCAGCAGCTGAAGCGTCGCCAAATTAAAGGCCGCCGGCGCATGATTTGGGTCGACCGCCAAGGATCTGTGAGAGGTCGCGAAGGCTTCATCCAGCAATTGCAGATTCAACAATAGGAATGCTTTATTGGAAAGCGCTGCGGCAAAATCCGGTCGAAGTTCAAGCGCCCGTTCGATGCTAGCAAATGCCTGCTCCATCCGGCCAAGTCTCGAATGAAGCGAGCCGAGGTTGTTGTGCGTTTCCGCCAGGCCGGAGTCCAGCGCGATGGACTTCTCGTAGTCGGCCTCCGCTTCCTCAAACCGGTTCGTCTCCTGGAGGCAAACGCCGCGCATTTGATACAGAGCTGCGGAATTTGGATTCAATTTCACGGCTGCGTTGAAGCAGTCCAGGGCTTCCGCATGCCGGCCGAGATCAAGCAGCAGCAGCGCGAGATTCCGGATCGTGTCCGCATTGCCCGGGTCGATCGCCAGCGATTTGTGAAGGACCACGAGAGCTTCATCCCGCAATTGCAGGTTCCTCAACGCCCGTGCCTTTTCGTTAAGCGCTGCGGAAAAATCAGGACGAAGTTCGAGCGCGCGATCGAGACTCGCTAATGCCTGCTCCATCCGGCCAAATCTTGAATGAAGCGTGCCAAGGTTTTTGTGCGTCTCCGCCTCGCCGGGGTTCAGCGCAATGGACCTCTCGAAGTCGGCCTGCGCTTCCTCGAACCGGCCCAACCGTTGGAGGCAAAGGCCGCGTGTTTGATACAGAGGTGCGATATTTGGATTGAGCCTATCGAATGCGTTGAAGCATTCCAGGGCTTCGGCATACCGGCCGAGATTGAACAGCAATTGGCCCTGTTTCGCGGCCTCCAAACTTTGTTTCGCGGCCTCCAAATTTTGCGGTGCGACCTTTTGGGATTGTTCCGCCGCGGCCCGGCACTCTTGACGATTCATAAGCTGACCAGAAAAAAGTGGACAACGTCAGATTGCTCGCCGACTCTAAGTCACGCGGGAAGGAGGTGTCCGTCGCACTTGCCGTCTCGTTCCATCAGTTCGCATTGAGCTGTGCTGGCGGAGTCCACCCACCGAGCGCGGCCGTAGCGTCCCATGAAGTCGTTTATGGTGCGAAGCTGGCGCGAGGCTGGCGCGGCCTGCACCTTCCATATCCTCATCTGCCCTTGCCAGGGAACGGAGCTGACGTCAGGAAGCTCCGCTGTGGTCTAGTTCTCGAAGGATTTGATCGCGGTGCGCAACGAATTGCGTTTGCGTGCAGAGGAATGTTTCCAAGAGAGCGCGGGCCAAGGTTGTGTCATGCCCATGATGCTCAAGGTCCTCGATACGCTGTTCTTGGTCGAAAACATTCTGCTCGCCACGCAACAGGTGGCGCTCAGCTTGTTCAAGATGTTGAAGTTGCCGGGACCGATCCATCTCGCTCTCCTCGCTATAGGCGGGAGCGCGCTCGGTCTCTCAGCCACCGACGCCTACGGGCAGAGCCTTGGCCGGTGATGGTGATCAAACTAGCACAGCCGGGGTTGGTCCAAAATTAAACATTAAGTGCGCGGCCACCCTCACCCCCCGGTGTGGCAGCCTTAATGGAAGAGGCGCTTGCCCAATTTCCTGACGATTTCCCCGAGATCGTTCGCGTACTCCTCAACAACCCGGCGCGCTTCCTCCGTGCGCGACGGCTTCGGTGTTGGCTCATGTTCTTCCGGGCATGATCTTTCGGTAGGTGTCATGGTTCGACGGTCGGACAGAGGCAAACTGCTACCCTTGAGCTAGATCAAGGTTGCTTTCGCATGGTGACGCCCTTTTGGCGGGCTCATGTAGGTCCTCAGGCTCGGGTCCTCTGGGCCGCGTCGAAAAAGCGGGGGACGCGCGACCGCATCTATCGAGGATATCTGATGCGCCAAAATTGCTGGTTGCAGTTGTAGGAGAGCGGTGCGCCGTCACATCGGCTCTATCTCTCCCGGCCTCCAACTCTTGTCGAACCATGCTTCGAGCGGCCCGTACAGGCGGAGCAGGGTGCTCCAGCCCTTGCCGGGGACCGTCCGGACCCAGTTGTTTTCCTTTCCGGCTGGAGCCTTCGGACCGAAGTAGACATCGACTGACCCATCCGCATTCACCAGTAGTCCTTTGGTGAGGCTACCAACAGCAGGGAATTCTTGATCCGTCTGCAGCATCGAGCGTGTCTGATTGTCGTACACCGTGAACGACCAGAAATCTTTGGCGGGAACTGGTGAAGTCATGTGTATCTTATAAGTCTTCGCTCCATCGAGGGGATCGCCCTTGGCATCTACGAAAGCGCCGGCATACTGTGAGCCTTCTCCAACCATCTTCTCTGTCATCGCCGGTGTAATGCCCGTGGCGTAGAAGAAGAACATGGCCTTCGCGTCCAGATTGACGGCGCCATTCTGCTCGAACTTGTAATTTCCGCCGATGAACACGGTCATCCAGGCGCTGTTCGGATAGAAGTACGCGTCCTTTATTCTGGCCCGAGTAGGGACAGCCGCTGCCATGTCGGCTGCCTACGGGAAACCGGACGCCCGCGGTCGTCATCAGGCTATTTTGCCGCTTTTGACCCTGGCTGTGTGAAAAGCCACGAGTCGGCTAGGATTCCTCCGTTTCCTGATGGGGGATACGGATGGGACGCTTCGTTGAAGGCGCGGACAGATCCCAGCTGACGCTCTTGCCGGAATGTCTGGAGGATTGGGTAAGCGAGGAAAACGCGGTCCATGTGATCGATGTGTTTGTCGAGGCGCTCGACCTGCATGGAATGGGGTTTGAGCGTGTGATCGCCAAGGAGACGGGCCGGCCCTCCTATCATCCGGCGGTTCTTCTGAGGCTTTACATCTACGGCTATCTCAATCGGGTGCAATCCAGTCGTCGTCTAGAACGTGAAGCGTGCCGCAATATCGAGGTGATG